>JAJDCV010000284.1 GCA_029260675.1 Phycisphaeraceae bacterium | reverse complement strand
GGTTTGGATCGCCAGCGTCTGGCCGCCCATGCCGCGTTGCTGGTTCATGAGGTCGTGGGCGGTTGCCTGCGCAGCCGTCCGGCGCTCACCGCCGTCCGCAGCGATGAAACCTGCCTCGACGTATTCACCTGCGTGAGCGATTCACTGCGCGACCCCGGCGACGATGTGCCTGTTGACATTGCGCTGCTCGCTGACGGTGCCGATCCGGCTGACACAAACCTGCTCGAACGGATCACTCAAGGCGGCGCGCTGATCCTGTCAGCCCTGCCCGGGACGGACCTGCGGCGGCGGCTGTCGAGTGAAAGCACGCGGGCGTTATCAGCGAAGAACATCGAGGTCTATGTCACATCACCGCCTGAAAACAGCGAGCAGGCGCAGACGGACGACGACACCGCAAGCGATACGCTTCTCGGCGGGCTGCTGAAGGTTTACCTTGACCGCGCGAACCGTGACGACATGGATGCCGTTAAAGCCAGGACGCAGTACAAGCGAACGCTGGCGGAACCGGACACCGGCGTGCTGGAGCGACGGTTACAGTGGTTTGAGGCCGGCTTCCAGGCGGTACGCCAGGTGGCGATAGAGGATGTTGCAGCCGAGTCCGTAGCGGATGGTCAGGAAGATCAAACGCCGCGGCTCGTTCGCCGCCTCAGCCGTGCGGACCACGCGCCGGATTGCCTGGCGCGGTTCTGGGATCAGACGGGCGTGCTCTACCACGACAAGCAGATGGACCAACTTACGTCCGATCCGTACGCGGCGCTGGGTCTGGCGCCCTCGCAGTCGGCCAGCTTCCGCAAGATCAAGAATCACCACCGGGCTCTCCCTGCATTCGATCCAACCACCTGTGACGGTGACAGCCGACTTTGGACCACCTGCCCGGATGGATCGGTGGTCCCGCTGGTGATCACACCCAAAGCGCTGCTGGAAGCGGCCCTAGCGTTTGCTTCGGACAAGGGACGATCGGTCGATGTGCTGCGGAGTATCACCGGCAAACTCGCCCGTCAGGTCGCCAAGATCGTAAAGCAGGACAGTCCACCGACGATGGCGGCCGACCTGCTGCGCCAGGCCTTCGCAGCGGTGGCGCCGGAGGATGCTGGCCGGGCGGAACTTGACGAAGCGCTCGAGGCGGTGCTCGAGCAGGTGTGTGATTTGGAGTTGGTACGCACGGATATATTCTTCGACGAGCCGGAGCGGCAAAAGCCCGGCTCGGGTGCGTTATTTTCGCTGATGGTCAACCCCGAGGCGTGTAAGTGTCCTGAACTAATCATTGAGCGCTGCAAGGGCCGCGGCTTGAAGGCGGTCAATGCGACAAGCGACAACCTCGCATTTGCTCACCGACAATGGAGGCTCTGGCAGCGCCTGCCGGATGTGTCGGGGGAAACGATTGCTCGGGTGCGCAACCATCCCAGGGCAGGTGCGCTCGGTTCAATGATGCTCTCGCGACACTGCCTGCTGGCGATGGGCAACGGTGACGGTTCCGAGCCGGCGAGCGGGGCGTGCGCTGTATTACGCCGGGTGCTGGCTGCGGCCGAGTTCCACCTTCAGCCGCGGTGCCAGGCGCACCTGGATCAGATCGAATCGTTGAGGCAGAAACTCGCCGAGCGCATCCGTCAGACGCTCAGCGCCGCACTGCCGGACAACGACCTCGACGCTCTCGCCAAAGGCCTGGAAGGGCTCGGTCGCCGCGATCTGAATCTGGAGGAGCTATCGGGGAAAATCGATGAGGCGGTGCGCCACAAGGTCGACGGCGAGCGGCTCGGACAGCTTGTGGACTGCGCCCGCAAGCTGGCGGAACTGCACTTCAAGCTATCGTCGGGGGTCGACGGGCTTGGGCGCGCGCGCGTAGGCCTGGCGATGAGCGGTGGCTCGCTCTCAGCATGCACGGCGGTGTTCCCGTACAACGCCTTTCAATGCCCCGTGGCGATCGACAACTGTGGCCAGATCGGCGGCTTCGCGCGGGGCCTGATCGAAGGGCAGCTTGAGCAGGCGATGCAGGGGCTGCGCCTGATGCGCCTCGGGCAACTCATGCTCGAGCGGCCGGAGGCGGCGGCAGACGAAGTCGAAAGCCTGCGCTACGAAGATCTCGAAGACGAGCAGCGTGCGCTGTGTCCGCCACTTCTGGTGATAACCGATGAACGGTCGTTGGGCGGCCAGGATGTCTCGCAGCTACTTGATTTATTGACATGCGGTCGGCCGGTCAAAGTCGTGCTGCTGAACGAGGCCGGCGGCGGCGCGGACGGCGGCCTGAATGTACACGCGATGGACGCCTACCCCGCCGGGCGGCGATTGGACAGCAGCCTGCTGGCTTTGCTTTCACGAAATGCGTATGTTGCGCAGACATCCATCGGCTTCGACGATCACTTCGCGAACGCGGCCCTGGCGGCGATGGTGCATGACGGTCCCGCGCTGCTAAGCGTCCACGTACCGAGCCCGAAGCGCCACGGCTTCGCGCCCCAGCGATTGTACGAGCAGGCGCGGCTCGCGGTCGAGACCCGGGCCTGGCCGTTGCTCACTTTCGACCCATCACGGGGCGGCGTCTTCGGCGCATGCCTGGACCTTTTCGGTAATCCAAGGCTCGCAGATTTATGGGCAGTGGGCGGCGACGGGCGGCCGCTGACTCCCGCCGTCTGGGCCGCGACCGAGGCACGCTTTGATCATGCTTTGACGCCGCTGGAAGATGGCACGCCGTCGCCGACACCGGTGCACGAGTGGATCGATCTGCCGTCTGATCAGAGGCAAGGCCACACGCCCTTTGTTGAGAGCAACCGCGATGGTGAGCGTCGGCGCTGGCGGGTGGGTGCGGCGCTGCTGCGAGACATTGAGAATCGACTGCGCCTCTGGCGTACGCTTCAGGAGTTGGCGGGTGTGGTGACGCCTTTTACGCAGAAGGTCCGAGAGCAGGCCGAGCATGCGGTGACCGAGGCGCACCTGGCAGAGCTCGAGCTTCTGCAAAACGAGCACGCGGCCGCGGTCTCGGAAGTCGAGGCGGGCGGGCGGCGCGCCGCGGCGCAACGCCTGACCGATCGACTGATGAGTCTCGCCGGTTACAAGACCAACGGAAGCACTCTCAAGGATAAGGCCCCATGACCCAGGTACCCGCCGCCAAGACGTTCAGCCACGGCGTGCACCCCGCCGAGCATAAGCAGGCGTCTGCGGCCTTGCCGGTTGAGCGCATGCCGTTCGTCAGCCGGTACACGCTGCCGCTGAGCATGAACCTGGGTTCCCCGAGCGTACCGGTCGTTCAGCCCGGTGAGCGGGTGCGGCGCGGGCAGGTGCTCGCCGAGCCGGATGGTTTTATCTCCACCACCCTTCATAGCCCGGTCTCAGGCGGCGTCGTTTCTATTGACATCGCCCGTCATCCCAACGGGCAATTCGTGCCCTGCATGACGATCGAGGCCGACCCTTTTGACACCCAGCAGTTCCAGCGGACCGGGCCGATCGACTGGCGTGCGCTGGAAATCGACGCATTCATCGAGCACGTGCAGAAGGCAGGTTTGGTCGGGATGGGTGGTGCGGCCTTTCCTTCGCATGTGAAGTACAAACTGCCGGAGGGTAAGCGCTGCGAACGGCTGGTCATCAACGGCTGCGAGTGCGAGCCGTTCCTGACTTGTGACCACCGCCTGATGCTAGAGAGGCCGGCCGCAGTTGTGCGCGGCGCAGAGATCGTCGCGTCGAAGCTCGGCGCTGACTCGGTGACGATTGGGGTGGAGCTGAACAAGTCCGACGCGATCGCCGCGCTGCGCCGCGAGCTGCCGGCGGATGGGTCGATCGCCGTGCAACCGCTGGAGGTCAAGTACCCACAGGGCGCAGAGAAGATGCTGATCAAGGCGATGTTCGGGGTGGAGGTGCCTGCTGGAAAGCTGCCGCTTGATATGGACATCGTGGTCAACAACGTTTCGACAATGGCGGCGATTGCCGATTATTTCGAGCTAGGCCAACCGTTAGTGGAGCGGATTGTGACGGTGGCCGGGCCGGGTGTGGATCGGCCGGCGAACCTGGTGGTGCCGATCGGCACGCCCGTGCGGGAAGTGCTTCACTACTGC
>JAJDCV010000283.1 GCA_029260675.1 Phycisphaeraceae bacterium | reverse complement strand
ATCGAGAGCCTGCCGACCGATCCCACCCACGCCTCCGAGCGGGGCTACACCACCGACACATCCCTTTTCATCACCCCCGACAACGGCTTCGCGTTCCGCTACACCGACCACCTGCTGACCAACTTCCACCTGCCGCGTTCGACCCTGCTGGCCCTGGTCGCCACCCTGCCCGGGGTCGGGATCGGCCGGCTGATGGACTGGTACGGTGAAGCGATCCGCGAACGCTACCGCTTCTACTCCTTCGGCGACGCGATGCTGATTATCTAACGTGCTTTGAGTAATCCCCAAGCTCGTTAGCGTACCTGCCTGTCATAGCCGCGGATGAATATCCGCGGAATCTCGCATATACATGCGGGGCTAATAAAAATACGCCGCGACATCGGTTCAAATGATACGCTGTCCCCACCCCCTCGAAACCCACCACGCCCCCGCCCCGACGCGATACCCATTAGAATCTGCCCATGCCGCTTGACCAGATCGACCACGAACCCACCACGCCGGAACGCACACGCCTGGACGAAGCGCGGATGAGCTTCGGCGATCACCTGGAAGACCTGCGGCGGAGGCTGATCCTCGCGCTGCTGGGGCCTTTGGTCACCAGTGCCATCGGCCTGATCTACGGCCGACAGATCGTCGGCTGGCTGGTCAAGCCGCTGGCACAGATCCTGCAATACTTCGGGCTGCCGCCGCAGACCTACAACCTCGCGGTCACCACCGGTTTCAGCGTCTACATGAAGGTCGGGCTGATCGTCGGGCTGATTCTCGCCTCGCCCTGGGTCTGCTATCAGCTGTGGAAGTTCATCGAAAGCGGGCTTTACGCGCACGAACGCAAGGCCGCGTACCTGGTCGCCCCGTTCAGTTCGCTGATGTCGGTGCTGGGCGTGTTGTTCATGTACTACATCCTGCTACCGATGACGCTCGCGTTTTTGATTTTCTTCACAACTGGGTTCCCCCCGCCGGATGCGCAGGGGCCGCCAAGCGGCGGGCTGACCGGCTGGGTGCTCAGCGCTTACGGCTCACCCCGGACGCCCGGCGATGTTGGAGTTGACGTGCCTGACAACCTCGATCCCGCGCCGCAGACGGGCCCGTCCTACCTGTTCCAGACCCTGGATGCCGACCCGCCGAACCCGATCGAGGGCCAGGCATGGATCAAACAACCCGAGGGCCAGCTGCGCGTACATATTTCCGGCCGAACCATCACCTACGTCCCGCTGGTCGGCCAGTCCATGCTCGCGCCGATGATCGAGATCGGCCAATACATCAGTTTCGTCACGATGCTGATGCTGGGCGTGGTGATCTCGTTCCAGCTCCCGGTGGTCATGATGATCATGGGCTGGTCCAGGCTGATCGCCCCGCAGACCGTCAGCAAGTACCGCCGGTACTGCATCTTCGTCTGCTTCCTGCTGGGGGCGCTGCTCACCCCGGCGGACCCGATCAGCATGTTCGCGCTGGCGATGCCGTTGTGGGGCCTGTTCGAGCTGGGCCTGGTGGTGATGCGCGTGACCTACCGCAAGACCGGTGAGCCCGCCGACGCGGGCGAGGCATAATCCGTCTCGCTTATCTCACATGGAAACACCACATCCCGTTTAGCGGCGGGCCATAGACCGACGTGTTGGCCAAAGGGCCAGGCTGCGATCACCCGCTAAACTCCCAACAGGCACCGCGGCGGCAACTGCGATAGAATCCCAGCCATGCTGCCACAGCTAAAACACCGTCTGGTCATCGGGC
The DNA here is from genome assembly GCA_029260675.1 of Phycisphaeraceae bacterium. Lineage (GTDB taxonomy): Bacteria > Planctomycetota > Phycisphaerae > Phycisphaerales > Phycisphaeraceae > JAJRRS01. Next base: position 11,300 of record JAJDCV010000283.1, on the reverse strand, counting down.
TATCCCTGGTCATCGGGGGGCTGTGCTGGTTGCTGGCATTGGGGGCATTGACGGCGGCAGACGGATCCACCGGGCTTAGCCTGATGGACGCCCATGTCGGCACACCATCCGCGGTGCTGATTGTCATCGCAGCCGGGCTGCCCGCGATAATCCTGGGGCTGGTCACCGCATCAACCGGCAACCCGCTGGCAGGTACGTTCACCGTCTGCGGCTCGCTGCTGCTGCTGGGCTCGATGGGCGGGTCGATCGACGGCTACCTCCGCCGGACCGAACTCCAGGCAGGTTTCCGCCCGCTGGCGGTCGAAGCGGTGATCTGGCTTGTCCTCTTGGCCCTGGTCATCATCTTGATCGACCGGCTGCAAACCAAAGTCCGCCCCGGCCTGAACATGCTCGCCACCGCACAACATCTGGGCACACGGACTGAACTGACCTTACCCAACGGCCCGGCGTTGCTGGCCGGTCTGATCACCGCCGTCGCCGGCGCGTTTATCTGCAACCTGTTGATACAGTCGTCCGATGGCGGACACGTCAACGGCTCGCTGTTGCTGGGCTTCGGCGTCGCCGCGCTCATCGGGAATATGGCCATCCCCCAACGCAACCCGGTGGTGATCCTGCTGAGCCCGATGGCGGTCGCACTGGCGGCATACCTCTGGGTCGCGCGATCCTACACCACCACCGACGCCCTGCTCGCGGACCTCTACAGCCACAACCTCCTGAACCTCGCCCTGGCCCTGCCGATCCAGTACGCTTCCGCCGGCATCACCGGCTGCGTCCTGGGCGTCGGCCTGGCGCAGACCCTCGAACACGTCCGCCACACCACCGCCGTCTCGGTGTGAGATCACGACGTGGCTTACATGAGACTCAGACAGTCTCATCTTTACCCCGATTCACTATTCGGCCATTCAGATTACGTGGCCTCGGCAAGAACTCCGGCAAACACCTCCGCATCCACGTTCCCCCCGGTCAACACCACCCCGACGCGCTTGCCGGCCATCGTGCCTCTTTCTTTGAGTAGCGCAGCCAGCGGCGCAGCCCCTGCGCCCTCGGCGACGTTGTGGGTGTCGGTGAAGTAATGACGCATCGCGGCGGCGACTTCATCATCGGTGACACGGACGATGCGCTCGGCGTGTTGGGTAAGGATCCTTAAGGCGTACTCGTCGACCTGACGGCAGGCCAGGCCGTCGGCGAGTTTAGTGCTGACCGGGTGCGGGACGGGTTTGCCTTGCTCATAAGACAGGGCATAGGTCGGGGCGTGCTCGGAGACGACGCCGACGATTTTCGTGGTCAGGTCCAGGGCCTGTCGTGCCGCCGCCATCGCGCAGAAGCCTGAGCCCATGCCGATGGGGATGTAGACCGTATCCAGTGGCGGCGCGTTCTCTAAAAACTCCAGCGAGTAGGTCGCGACCCCACGGATCAAGGCTTCGTGGATCGGTGGGATGGGGATCAGGCCGCGGTGTTGTGACAACACATGAGCGTGTTCGAGTGCGGCCTGGAAGTCCTCGCCGTGCTCGATCAGTTCGACACCCAGGGCGCGCATGGCGTGGTTCTTCTCGACGCTGTTGCCGTGGGGCACGACGATCACGGCCTTGATGCCCAGGCGTTTGGCGGCGAAGCCGATGGACTGGCCGTGGTTGCCTTTGGTGGCGGTGATCACACCGGGCAGGCCGGGGTGATCGTGCTTGAGTTGATCCAGCAGGACCAGACCGCCACGGACCTTGAACGCGCCGGTGGGTGTGTGGTTCTCGTGCTTGACCCAGACCCCGGCGCCGACACGCTCACAAAGCAGCGGCCAGGCGTACTGCGGGGTCGGTGGGACGGCCTGGTGGACCAGCCCGGCGGCGTCTCGGATGGCGTCGTGCGTGGGCAGGTCAGATGGGGTGCTTGGGGTGATTGAGTTCCGCGGTACGTCCTGCTGCGTCATCGTCGGCAAACCTCCGTCCCCACTGCTACCCCTGCCCCCTGGACCTATGGATTCTAACAAAAACCGGGCATCCCGGACCCGCCAAGACCCCTACGACAGGCTCACCACGAATCTTTGTATGATGCACCGCTTGCCATGGTCGAGCTTTATAAAAAACTCAGAGCACTGGTCCCCCGCACCAACCGCAGCCTTATGCTGGCGCCGATTGTGGGCGTGGTGGCGGGGCTGGGGGCGATCGCGTTCAACCTGCTTTGCCTGTTGATCACACACGTGAGCCTGGAGTGGTTCGCGGGCTATCACCAAGGCGGCCCGGCCAACGAGGCGGAGTACAGCGACGTGTTTGGCGCCGGCCTTGGGCACACGGACCTGACCCCTTGGCTGCTGCTGATCGTGCCGATTGTCGGCGGGCTGATCAGCGGGGCGCTGGTCTATAAATTCGCACCCGAGGCGGAGGGCCACGGGACCGACGCGGCGATCGATGCGTATCACAACAAGGGCGGCGTGGTGCGTGGCCGTGTCCCGATCGTCAAGATGGTGTCGTCCGCGATCACACTGGGGACCGGGGGCTCCGGCGGCCGCGAGGGCCCGATCGCACAGATCGGCGCGGGGTTCGGTTCATTCCTGGCAACAAAACTAAAACTCCCGGACTCCGACCGCCGCGTGCTGATGACGGCGGGGTTAGGCGCGGGGATCGGGGCGATCTTCCACGCCCCGTTGGCGGGCGCGATCTTCGCCGCCGAGGTGCTCTACCGCGACCCGGACTTCGAGGCCGAGGCGCTGATCCCGGCGTTCATCTCCACGTCGATCGCATATTGCGTCTTCTGTTTGGTCTTCGGATTTCAGCCGTTGTTCGAGGTCAAGGCGATTCCGTTCAACCAGCCGCTGCTGCTGCTGCCGTTGACCGTGCTGGCGGTGGTGATGGTCATGATGTCGTGGGTTTATATCCGGTGTTTCTACGGGATCACAGGGTTGTTCAAGCGGCTCCCCGTGCCCAAAATCCTCAAGCCCGCCATCGGTGCCGGTGCGACGGGGCTGTTTGCGGTGGGGCTTTATTACGCGCTGCGTTCGTCGGTCACCCCCGACCTGGAAAAGGAAAGCCTCAGCGTGTTGTCGTTCGGGTACGGGTTCCTTCAACACATCCTGGAAGACCCGACGAAGATGACGATCCTGTTGCTCCTGGCGGTGGGGCTGGGCAAACTGCTGACGACGTCTTTGACGATCGGTTCCGGCGGCTCCGGCGGGGTGTTCGGGCCGAGCATGGTCATCGGCGGGGCACTGGGCGCGGTGGTCGGCCTGCTTTTTAACAAATGGACGCCGGGCCTGGTCCCGCCCGAACTGGTCCCGATGTTTACGATCCTGGGGATGGCCAGCTTCTTCGCGGCGACGGCCTGCACACCGGTAAGCACACTGATCATGGTCTCGGAGATGACCGCCAGCTACACGCTATTATTACCGTCGATGTGGGTCTGTGCCCTGGCCTACCTCTTAAACCGCCGACAGACGATCTACCGCGAGCAGGTCGCCAACCGGTTGGAATCCGCGGCCCACCGCGGGGACTTCATCATCGACGTCCTCCAGGGCTTATCTGTCAGCGATGCACTGCACGACGCGGCCCGGGACTTTGTCAACGTCCCGCTGGGTATGCCGCTTAGCGACATGGCGCACCTGATCCCGATGACCCGGCAGGCGTCGTTCCCGGTAATCGATAACGAGGGCAGGTACTACGGGCTCTTCGGACTCAACGACATCCGGCAGTTCCTTTACGAAGCGGACGCGGGGAGCCTGGCGGTGGCGCAGGACCTGGCGATGCCTGGTGTCGAGCCCTTGACCCTGCAGATGGATCTGTCCAGCGCGATCAGCCGTTTCGTGTTCGAGTCCTACGAAGAGCTGCCCGTGGTCGACGCGGAGAGCCCGGAGAAAGTGCTGGGGCTGCTTCGCCGACAGGACCTGCTGGCGACGTACAACGCCCGGCTCCTGGAAGAGCAGTCTTAACCCGGCCGTGACTCATACGATGGCCGAACCCACCCGACGATTGTTGTTCCGACACCGCCAGAAGCTGCACGGTAGCCGCGCGTTCGCGTCGGTGTTCGACGCCAGGCTGCGCAAGACCGCCGGGCCGATCATCGTCTGCGGCAAACCCAACGGCTTGCCCTACAACCGCCTTGGGCTGTCCGTGCCGAGACGTGTGGGATCAGCTGTCCAGCGGCACCGGGTCAAACGCCGACTGCGTGAAGCGTTTCGTTTGAGCCAACACGACTGGCCCGCGGGGTATGATCTGGTCGTGGTAGTCAGGCCGCATAAACTGGAAGACGTGGCCGCGTATCAACGCCTGCTCGGCGGGGCTTTGGATCGGATCCATTCCATGGTTGATAACCGAGCCAACGGGGAAGCCCGATCGGAGCCGAAATGGTGATCCGCTGGATCAGTCATATCCTGAGCAAAGCGCTAATCTTCATGGTGCTGCTATACCGGGTGACACTGGGCCGGGTGATGGGCGGGCACTGCCGGTTCCAGCCGTCGTGCAGCCAGTACATGATCGACGCGGTCCAGAAGCACGGCCCGATCAAGGGCGGTTGGCGCGGCCTCAGACGCATCGCCCGATGCCACCCCTTCGGCGGTTCAGGCTACGACCCGGCGTAGCCGATAAGCCATAGCCTTTGACAACCCCGCCCCCCTGCTCGACCAGTGCCCCATGCGATTCCTCCACACAATCCGCCAGAGCGTCCAAGGACTGCTGACTGAACCGCTGGAAGAACTTTCACGAGCCCAGCGGACACTGCGCTACATGCTGGACTTCGGCCGCTACTGCGCCCAGGAGTTGCGGGTCGACCGGGCCGGTGAGATGGCCGCGGCATTGACGTATCACACACTCTTCAGCCTGCTGCCGACCATTGTGCTGATGCTGGTGATCCTTCAGACATTCGTCGGGGAGGTCGAACGCGAAGCCCTCAAGCAGAACGTGGTTGACTTCTCTCTTCAATGGATCCAGCCTGAGGAGAGCGACCCGGAGTCACAAGCCACAGAACACAAGGTCGGTGATGTCGTTGAAGAGGCGGCGGCAGGCGGCACCGATCCCGGATCCACCACGGCTGACACGATTGCGCTAGCCCCCGAGAGTGAGTACGCTCAGGCCAGGAAGAACCTGTCAAAAAACATCCAGGACCTGATCGCCAAGCTCGAACAGATCAACTTCGCCAGCATCGGCGCGATCGGTGTGCTGATCTTCATTTTGGCGGCGACCAAATTATTATCCACTATTGAACACAGCTTCAACCGGATCTATGACGCCCCGTACGGCCGGCCCTTGTATGTCCGATTACCCTTGTACTACACCGCGATTACACTTGCCCCCCTGCTGTTATTGTCCGGACAATTTGTACAAAACCGGATCATCTCTGTGATCGAACAGGCGGCGGCGGTGACGGGGCAGTCGGTCGGCTGGTTGGGTGGATTCACAGCTTTAATAACGCCCTTCGTCACAACCTGGTTGCTGCTGATCCTGATGTATCAATTCCTGCCCAACACCAAAGTCAAAACCCGCGCGGCGTTAACAGGTGGATTTGTCGCTGCGATCTGCTGGACCCTGACCATCGAGGGCTTCAAGATCTATGTCCACAACGCCGGGACCGCCAACATCTACGGCGCCCTGGCACTCGTACCGCTATTCCTCTTTTGGCTGTGGTTCACCTGGCTGATCGTGCTGTTTGGGGTCGAGGTGACCTACACGATCCAGGCGATGGACGGCCGACGCTTCAAGAGCCTGCGTACGTCGGCGGACCGGGATGTGCTGTTCGACCCGCGGTGGATGATCCCCCTGGTCGCGATGATCGGTCGGGCCTTTGAAAAAGGTGACCCCGTCCGCCAAAACGAGCTGCAGTCCGAAACCGGCCTGCCCAACCGCGCGGTCGCGTCCCTGATCGACATGCTCACCCACGCCAACGTCATCCACCACGTCGAGCACGGCGAGCCCGGGGTCCCGGCCTTCACCCTGGCCCGCCCGCCGGAACGCATCGGCGTCGATGAACTGCTGGAACTCAGCGAAAAAGCCGCCATGCGCGAACGCACCCGATCTCGCCTCACCGGCACCGACGTCGTCGCCCAACTGCACACCGCACAGATCAACGCCGCCAAAGGCACCACGCTGGCGGATGTGATGGGACAGTAGGCAGATGAAGCACTACGACAAAGAGAAGAAAGAAGAGCTTTTGACAGGATGACAGGACATACAGGACAAGATCGGTGGTTAGGTGGCTCATCCTGACCATCCTGCAAACATTCTTCCGCCCTCTGTGGCTCATCCCCCTGAGTTTGACTCATCCGTCTCGATCGTCCGCCGGTTGTCATACCGCTGCGCGATCGGCATGCGTCGGCCGAAGCCAAATGCCCGGCCGGTGATCTTCAAACCCGGGGCCGCCTGTTTGCGCTTGTATTCGTTCAGGTCGATCAGGCGGATCATCTTATGGACGACCTCGGCATCGAAACCCGTCTCGTCGATGATCCGCTTGGCCGACTGCTCCTGCTCGACAAAGCGCTCGATGATCTCGTCAAGCACATCATACGGCGGCAGCGAGTCCTGGTCGGTCTGGTCCTCGCGGAGCTCGGCGCTGGGGGGTTTGGTGATCGTGTCCTTGGGGATCACAGCTTTGCCGAATTTTTCGCGCAGGGGGGATTCCGGATCGTCGTTGATCCAGTTGGCAATTTCGTAGACCAGGGTCTTGGGGACGTCGGAGAGGACCGCCAGACCGCCGGCCATGTCGCCGTAGAGCGTGCAGTAACCCACCGCCAGTTCGCTCTTGTTCCCGGTGGTGACGAGCATCGACCCGAACTTGTTGCTGATCGCCATGAGCAACACGCCGCGGGCTCTCGCCTGGATGTTTTCCTCAGCCACGCCGGGATCGGTGCCCTTGAAGATCGGGCCGAGCATGGTTTCAAACGCCTGATGGGCCTGCTCGATCGCAATCGTGTGGAACTCGACCCCCAGGTTCTGCGCCAACCGCTCGGCGTCGCTGACCGAGCCGTCCGAAGAGTACCGGCTGGGCATCGTGACACCGCAGACGTTATCACTGCCCAGCGCCGCCACCGCCACCGCACAGCAAACCGCCGAATCGATCCCGCCGCTTAGCCCGAGCACGACCGACTTGAACCCACATTTCTTGCAGTAGTCTCGCAGCCCTAGCACCAGCGCGTGGTAAGCCGAGGCGATCCCCTCGCTGGGTGTCTCGATTCTCATCGCAGGAGCCCCGGTCCTCGCTTGCGGTTTAGCGTCTGCCCGCCCCTCCGCTCTCCCCACCGGGATATCCACGACCAGCAGGTCCGGCTGAAAATCCTTGGCATGCCCGATCAACTCCCCATCCGGGCCGACCGCGCAAGAACAGCCGTCGAAAACCAACTCGTCGTTGCCGCCGACCTGGTTGCAATACAGCACCGGCAGGCCGTGACGCTTCGCCGCTTCGCGCATCAGCCGCATCCGCAATTCGTGTTTGCCGACCGTGAACGGCGAGGCAGAACAATTAATGAACAGGTCCGCCCCGCGACGCGCCAACTCGTCGATCGGGTTGTCGTAATAGAGCTGGCGGTCGACGACCTCGCGGTCGTTCCAGAGGTCTTCGCAGATGCTGATGCCCAGGCTCAGCCCGTTCAAGGGCGTGATCTGCACATCCGGCCCGGGCTCGAAATAGCGGTGCTCGTCGAAGACGTCGTAAGTCGGCAGCAAGCTCTTGACCCGGCGGTGCCGGGCCCGACCGTCGTGGCAGAGCGTTGCGGCGTTGTAGAGCATCCGCCCGGCACTGTTATCGGAGGGGCAGGGGTGGCCGATGATCGCGGCGATGCCCCGGCAGTTTTTTGCCAGGTCGTCCACCGCCTGCCGGCAAGCACGGATCACCGCCGGCTTGAGCAGCAGATCCTTCGGCGGATACCCGATCACGCTCAACTCCGGGAAAATCACCAGCCCGGCCCCGGCATCCCCGGCCCGCTGGATCGAATCACGGATCAGAAGGCTGTTGCCTTCGATATCGCCGACGGTCGGGTTGATTTGTGCCAGGGCGACGCGCATGGTTATTTTCCGGTCCAGGAAATCATCTCAGAACACGGGATTGTAAGCCCAGCCGGGGCCTACGTCCTATAGGGTGGGCCGTGTGGTACCACGAGCACCTGACAGCCGATATCATGTTCCATCATGCGATCTATCTCCCTGCCCACCGTAGCGTTGATCACCGCCGTTATTATCACCGGCTGCACGCTGAACCCCGCGACCTCTTCACGCCAGCGGGCCGCCGCCCACCTGGACAGCGCCGCGTCCTACCAGACCGAGGGCCTGCTGGACGCGGCCCTGGCGGAGTTCGGCCTGGCGCTGGAGGTCAACCCCAACATCGCCAACGCCCACATGGGCATGGGCGGGATCTACCAGCAGCGCGGTGATTACGAGATGGCCAGCCGGGCCTACGAGCGTGCCACCATCGTCGAGCCGAACAAGTTCGACGCCCATTACAGCCTGGGCCTGATGAAACAACTGCTCGGTCGCCTCCAGGAAGCGCTGCGCGCGTACAAGACCGCCTGGCGCCTGAACCCCGACGACTTCAAGGTCAACCGCGAGCTGGGCTCGGCGTATCTTCAGCTTGGCCGACCCGGCGAGGCGCTGACGTTCGTCCAGATCGCCACCAAGCTGGACCCGGAAAGCCAGGCCGCATGGTGCAACCTCGCAGCGGCATTCAACCTGCTGGGCCGATACGAAGAGGCGGTCGACACCTACCGCCAGGCCGCCGAGCTGGGTGACTTGGCCGACCCGGTGTTGCTTGGTCTGGCGGATGCACACATCCACCTGAATAATTTTCAACAGGCGGTCAACGTCCTGGAGGTCCTGATCCGGCGGAGCCCTTCGGTGACCGCGTATGAACGGCTCGGGTACGTCAAGTTCAAGATGCGACAGTTCAAACCCGCCCTGTTCCAATACCGCAAGGCCATCACGCTGGGGCCTAACGACACCGCGACACTCAACGGCCTGGGCGCCTGCCTGATGACCCTCTATATCCAGGACGGCCGAAGCGACACCGACCAGCGCGACGAGGCGCTGAACTCCTGGCGTAAGAGCATCCAACTCAATTCGCAACAACCCAGGATCATCGACCTGCTCTCACGGTTCAGCAGGATCTGAAGCTTGCTTCATCCCTCAGCCCCCGGCTTTGCCGGGGGATTGTTTAACCTATCCATCACCGCATGCAATGAAAAACCCTCGGTCTCGACCGAGGGTTTTCTTATGGAGAAGGACGCGTATTCTTGATTGATCCCCCGGCAAAGCCGGGGGCTGTGGGCTAATAGCTAACGGCTAACAGCGTCTCACGCCTACGCCAGGTACCCGTCTTCCAGGGTGATCCGGATCTTCTCGAGAGCCTTGTTCTGGATCTGTCGGACGCGCTCCTTGGTCACGCCGATGACCTTGCCGACCTGTTCCAAAGTCATCGGGCGCGGCTCGCGCTTCATGCCCTTGGCCGGGCCCTTCTTGATGTTGAACCGGTGCTCGATCACCTCCTGCTCGATGTCGGTCAGGTCGGCGACGTTGCGGGTCACGATCATCTTGACCTCGTCGGCGCATTCCATCTCGTGCTCGGCCCTGCGGGTCTCGGAGTAGTTGGACCGCTCCATGGCCGGGTCGTAGTCGGTCGGGAACAGGCCGCGGTACCGGCTGAGCTTCATCCCGGCCCGGCTGAACGCCTTGAGGATCGCCCGGCACCCGTAGGTCGAGAACTTGAAACCACGCGCCGCGTCGAACTTATCGATCGCACGCAGCAGCGCCATGTTCCCCTCGGAGACCATGTCCCCGAAGTCCATCTCGTTCATCCGGGTCCGCTTGGCCATCGCCAGCACCAGCGCGAGGTTGATCTGCGCGATCTGCTCCCGGTAGTCTTCCGCCTTGCGGTGCCAGTCCAGCATCTGCCGGGCCAGATCGGGATCGATCTTCGGCGAGTCCAGCAGCTCATCGCGCAGCCGGCACACACGGCACCGGGTGTAGTTGTACTGCAGGAAGATCACCCGCTCCTGCGCCGCGGTCAGCAGCACCGAGCCCAGGTGGTTGCTCTGGCGCAGGCCGGCGAAGTTCGCCATCACCGGCTGATACCAGCTCGTGTCCGGGTGCGGCGTCGGGTCGGGCTGATTGAAAATCTGCTCGACCGCCTCGTCGTCCGGCAGGGAGAACAGGTCGTTGTCGATGTACTCGTACTTGCCCGTAAGGATCTGATGAACATCGGCCTGATCCTGCGGGCTCAGCGCACGGGCCGACTTGGCCTGGCTGATCCGCCGTCGACCTTGAGACCGTGCTAGCGGTGAGTTGGGACGGGTGAGTGCCGCCATGGTGTACCTCTGCTTTTCTGACCCCCTGGATCGCCCTGGTGCCTGACCACCGCACGGTGGCCTGTAATTCCGTTCACAAGACCGCTGCGGTGTGGATCTCAACCGGGTAGGTCTGGCTCAACACTATTATGTACGCACGAGGCCCCGTTTTGTTTCCCTATTTTAGAAAATTTCCAATATTTCTCGGACTTTTTATCTGGGATGTGCCCGAAATTTTGCCGTGATTGGCCTTTTAATTAGACCTAATCATTTGTTTAATCTCATCTTACGGGCATTTTATCAGGCCAGGCCCCAACTAGACCGATCTGACAAGATTGACCCCAGATCGAAGCGGGCCTACACTCGGCCGGTTACAAGCACGCAAGCCCCTATTAATTAAGAGGTAACGTGCTCTTGTGTACAGAAATCTCTCAAAATGGAGGCCATCATGCCCTATTCTCTACCCGATTTGCCCTACGCCCCCGATGCCCTGGAACCGACCATCGATACCCAGACGATGCAGATCCATCACGGCAAGCACCACAACGCCTACGTCAGCAACGTGAACAAAGCGCTGGAAGGCTCGGATGCCCCGGCCGACATCAACGACCTGATCCAGAACCTCGACGCGGTCCCGGCTGACAAGCGCGGCGCGGTGCGAAACAACGGCGGCGGTCACGCCAACCACAGCCTGTTCTGGCAGGTGCTGGCCCCGGCAGGAACGGGCGGCACCCCCTCGGCCGACCTTCAGGCCGCGATCGACAAGGACCTCGGCGGGATGGACAGCTTCAAAGAAAAATTCGCCGCCGCGGGCGCGACACGGTTTGGCTCCGGCTGGGCCTGGCTTTGTGTCAACGCCGACGGGTCGCTTTGCGTCTGCTCCACACCCAACCAGGACAACCCACTGATGGGTAAGTCCTATGTCGACTGCCCCGGCACGCCGATCCTCGGGCTGGACGTCTGGGAACACGCCTACTACCTGAACTACCAGAACCGCAGGCCCGATTACATCAAGGCCTTCTGGGGCGTGGTCAACTGGGAGCAGGTCTCCAAGAAC
>JAJDCV010000282.1 GCA_029260675.1 Phycisphaeraceae bacterium | reverse complement strand
TGATCAAGAATTTCCTGCACGTCATCCGTGGCCAGGCGAAATCTAAGTCCACACTCGACGACGGGCTGCTCAGCGCCGCGATGTGCCTGGCCGCACGGGAGTCCGCCTCGACAGGCTCGTTCCAGCAGATCGCTGTCCCCGGACGAGCCGGCAATCTGCGCACCGTGACGAGCTAACTTGGGTCGTCGTTGAAAGCCGCACTTCATGCCCGGGCTTACCACACGCGCATCGCGGCTGGGCCTGCGTGAGTGGTGATGAATACGGCCTCACCGGCCTGCTCCGGAAACGCCTTCTTGTATCCCCGGGACCAGTCGGCTATGAATTTCTCTGCGTGATCTTCTTTAACCAAAGCCCACACGCTACCCCCGAATCCCGCCCCGAACGCGCTCGCCCCGGAAGCGCCCAGTTTGCGGGCGCTCCTGGCCAGGTAAACGGTCTGCGGCACCTGATTGCCCAGTTTTGTCTCGGCCCCGTGCTGCGACCGGTCGGTCAACTCACCGAAGGCTTTGAGGTCTCCCGCGCTCAACGCATCGCAGGCTCGGGGGACAATATGGTAAGTCTCATCAAGGAAGTGCTGGACACGTTGGCGCAGCGGCGCCTCGGCCTTGCCGATGATCTCGCACAGATGCTCGATCGCACCGGCAGATGAATCCACCGCCGCCGCCAGGTGCGGGTCGTCTCGGCCGGTCTCGCGGCACCACAGCGCGGCGCCTTCACGCGCCAGGGAAGACGCCCGGTTGTACTGCGCCTGGGCGTTGCCGGCCTTCTCGGCGTGGACCCCGCTGACACCGATCACAAAGACGTGGTCTTGCGGGAGGCTCACCCGCGATTCCATCTGGACCGGGAGGTAGGAGAATCGGCTAAGCGTGTTGGCCTGTGCGCAGAGGATCGCGGTGTGATCCTGGCTCCCGCCAAGTGTGCCCACACCGCGGTCGCCTTTAAGTGAGCCGTAGTTCAGCCCGTTTTCGGCGGCGCCCAGGTAGCCGGCGAGGTCGAGGTCCGACTTGATCTGGGCCGTGTATGCCGGGTGCTGTTCAAGACCGTTGACATCGCCGATCGCCATGAAGATCGCAATGATCATGGCGCTGGAGCTGCTGAGCCCGGCGGCCTGGGGCAGGTCGCTGGTGAAGGCGATGTCACAGCCGCGCAGTTTGCCTTGGTAACTGCGGAGGAAGTTTTGTGCGATCCGTCGGCTGAGCGTCATCGGGTAGTTGGTCCAGTCGTCAGCGCAGGGCTCGAGTTGGGGGTCCAGCGCGAACGACGCCTCGAGCTTCCGGGTCGGCTCGATGATGCGAACCTGGTTGTCATCTCTCGGTGAGACGACCATGCAGAACCCCTGCTCGGTGGCGCAGGTCAGGCTCCGTCCGCCGGCGTAGTCGACGTGTTTGCCCAGCGCCTCGATCCGGCCGGGGATGAAGTAGGCTTTGGCACTTTGCCCCCCCATCCGCGACACCGAGTCGGACAAGCCCGCGAGGCATTGCGATTTCAGATCGGCTTGCGCCCTACCCATGCCCGCCCGGGTCAGCGCTTCGGCCGCGGCATCCGTGTCAACGTGTTTCGTGTTCATCAGAACGACACCCCCGTGCCCGCCAACAACGCCGTCACCGGCGCGACGTCCTGACGTGAGGACAGGTCCAGCACCGGGGAGTCCGACTTGATGACCTCGAACCGTTCACCGAGGTGATCGATGCAGTATTGCACCGCGTCGGTGATTTCGTACTCGCCGCGCGGCGAAGGGTCGATCTTCCGACACGCCTCGAAAATGTTTGGCGTGAACCGCCAGCAGTTCATGCTCAGGTACACCGGCTCGCCCAGCGCCGCCAACTGTTCTGCCGTGGGCTTTTCGATGACACGACGCAGGTAACCGGAATTATCAATGTCCGCGGCGGCGAATTTCAGCACCCGGTCTGCGGGGATGTTGCTCTTGTCGATCAGCGCCTGCCGCTCGAACCCGGCGAGCCCGGGGCCGTGGATATCACGCAGGGCGCGGACCGCGTCCAGGGGGTAGTGGTTGTCGCTGTTGATCATCAGGAAGGGGTCGCCCGCGGCGAAAGATTCGGCGGCGGCGACCGCGTTGGCGGTGCCCAGCGGCTTAGCCTGCACCGCGAACTCGATCGAGAGGTGTTGCGGTGGGGCCTGCTTCTGGTAGTAGTCCCGGATATTGTCGTGGTCCGGCCCGATCACCAGGCAGACCTGCTTGTACCCGGCCTCGGCGAGCACGGTCAGGACGTAGTCCAGGAATGGCCGATCGATGGGTATCAGCGCCTTGACCCCGGATTCTGCCACACGCGCCTGGTCGTCCGTCAGGCCGGCGGCCTCGTCCTGCTTACGCATCCGCGTGCCCATGCCCCCGGCGAGTATCACCGCCTTATCCATCATTTTTCACCTTGAAAGATTAATCCTTAAACTTAATATCAATATACATAATAAGTTGGAATATTCAATACATATATGCTTTAAATTGGATATAATAGTTGAATACTAATTAATTTTATGATATTAATTGATCTGTGAAGATTACAGATGAACACCGTTCGATGCTTCAGCAGCTCTGGCGGCACGGGGCCCGGAGCCGGTCGGAGCTGCATGGGTTGACGGGGATCTCGCCGAATCGGGTGGGTGTCGTGGCCTCGGCATTGATGGAAGGGGGGGTTTTGCGTGAGTGCGAAGCCCTGCCCAGCAGCGGGGGGCGGCCGAGGGTGCCCCTGGAGATCGATCCGGGCCGGCGGCACATGATCGGTCTGACGGTCTGGCCGGGTGCGGTCGGTGTCGCCCGGGTTAATCTTCAAGGCCATCTGCTGGGCAAACCTCTGGCGCGTTTTGTCTCGGATAGCCCGGGCCGGCTTATCGCGGCCGCCGCGGCGTTGTTGGGCAAGACGATCGGTCCGCAGACGATGGGGGTCGGGGTGAGCGTGCCGGGGTTGTACGATTCCGCATCCAGGCGAGTCCTTTCCGGGATGGTCGTGCCTGGCCGGGGGCCGGTGAGCCTGGCGCCGATCTGCGACGCGGCGGGGGATCTGCCGGTGGTGATTGAGAACGACATGCACGCGCTGGCGGCGCGTTGGCAGTTGACCCATCGCGCTGACACTGAGCATGACGTATTACTGGTCAACATCAGCGACGGTGCGCTGGGTGCGGCGGTGTTGATCGGGGGCCGGCCCAACCGAGGGTGTGTCAGCAGCGCCAACGAGCTGGGGCACATGCGCTACTTCGCGGACACCGAGCGGTGCTACTGCGGGCAGACCGGGTGTCTCGAACGCATCTTCAGCAGCGCATACCTAGAACGCATCGAGGGGGCGGGGGGTTCTGCTGAAAAAACCGGGGGCGGTGCCGGGGATCAATCCGGGGGCGGGGGCCTGTCGCTGATGGAGCGGTCGTCTGCGTACCAGTCAGGTGATCAACCGCTGGAAACACTCTACGGCTACCTGGCGAACGGGATCGCCAACGTGGTGAACTTCATCCGCCCGCACCGGCTTGTGCTGGTCAGTGAATTGACGCGCTACCCCGATGCGTGCGATCTGTTGGTACGGTCGATCCGTTCACGTCTTCTCGGTGAGTTGGCCGACCGTGTCCGGCTTGATCTCTGGGACCAGCCCGTGGCCCACCAGGCGGAGACCGCGGGGTGGTTGGCGCTGGCGGGGCTGTATTGCGACGGCTGGTACGGGGGCTAGTTACTCGGTGATCTGGATCGTGATGCCCAGGTCGTGCCGGCCCGTGGTTGGATCCCATAGCCCGGGGTTGGCCAGGCGGATCGCGTACTCGGGGCGGTCGGCTAGGCTAGGCTCGGGGTCGGGCAGCGCGAGCATAAGCCGGTATGTCCCGGGCGCTGTCTGGGTTTCGGGTATATGAAGGGAGGTATTGATAACGATCATTTCCCCTGGCAACCAGCGGCGCGGGTCGTCGGGGAGGTTGGTGGCCCACTGGGATGAGCCGTCTTCTGAGATCAGGATCAGCTTCACATCGCGTGGGTTATAGGGGGCGGCAAACCCTGTGTTTGAGAGGGTCAACGTGATCGGCAGGTCCGCGCCTGGGCTCACGGATTCGGCGTATTCGATGGACGTCAGGCTGAGGCGATAGCCTAGTCGGCGTTTGACTTCATCGAGGTAGCCGTTGTCGCGCCAGGCGTTGATGACGTCGGGGTGGTAGCCGAGATTCAGGTAGCTGAAGTGCAGGTCTTGCATCTCGTCGCGTGCGTTGTCGGGCGCGCAGAACTCGGCTTTTGCGCAGGTCTCTCCGCCCATCGGGACGTGGCGTGTCTCGGCGTGGAGGTAGGTTTTTTCCTTTTCGATATCTTCGTAGGTGCCCACGTCGGTGGGGCTTGACAGGAAGCAGTCGTTGTGGTGGCCGATCCGTGCCAGGGGAGTTTCGGCGAACGCGTCGTCGGCTTGCAGGGGTGTCTGGTTATCCATGATCATCCACTTCTGCCGGGGCGTGCGTAGCTGGATGGTGCGTGAGGGGGGCAAAATATCGAGCCATTTGCGGACGATCTGTTTGGCGTTTTCGGGTTCGGCGAGGTTGTTCGTCGAGGCGTGCCATTCCCCCCAGGCACCGACGAACCCGGTCTGCACGGTGGCGATGACGTCGGCGTTCTCTCTGAGGATCGGTGCGAGCTGGTCCATGTGGCCAAGGACGATGTCGATGGGTGCGTCCGGTTCGCCGATCCCCTGGCTGTAGGCAAAGCGCAGCACGCACTTGGCCCCGGCCTGGCGGATCACGGCGAAGTCGTTTTGGATCATATCGAGTTGGGCTCCGCTCAACGGCTTGTCGACGAAGGTTTTGAGGTAGTACATCCGAAGCAGCAGCGTCATGTTCTCGGCACGCAGCGCTTCGAGGTCTTCAAGGATCAAGGGGCCCGACTCGGCCTGTGCGGTGAACTGCGTGTAGAGGCCGCGCTCGGGGTTGGCGAAGTCCTGTTGGTTGTCGGCGGTGAACACCTTCTCCGCCGAGAGTGCGCCGCAGGCAGCCAGGTGCAGCAGCGAGACCTGGGCGAAGACGATCCATGGGGTGCGCAGTTGGGTGCGGGTCCGTTTCATGGCGGGCTCCTGGGTTGGCCGTGTTGCCGCCGGACTCTGTTGCGTAGAACACACTATCCAGGAGATCGGCGACGCGTCAAGTTGTTAATACAAGATGGCGGATCATACCCGAGTATAGGCGCCTTTGCCAACGCTTTAAATCCAGATTTTTCTGGCTTATCGGAATCCATACGCCTCAACTTGACAATACAAATTACTGTGCTAGTTTAGCCCATCGATCCACCCGATCGGGTGCGCTGGCTGTGGGCGGATACCGGAAACCGCAATCCGGGTTCTCCTGTCCGGGTATGGTTGTTCGGCCGACCGAAATGATTTCCTTCCCTTCATGCTTGAGATGACAGGACGCGCCACATGACAGGAATCGACTGGTTGGTCGTCGCCTTGTATGTCACGATCGCGATGGTGCTGGGCTTTGTGTTTGCCAAGAAGGCCTCGCACAACACGACTGACTTTTTTATCGCCGGCCGATCATTACCCTGGTGGATCGCCGGGACGTCTCTGGTGGCGACCACTTTCTCGACCGACACGCCGCTGTATGTCGCGGGCCTGTCGCGTAACGAAGGGATCCAGGGCAACTGGTTCTGGTGGTCGGCGGCGATCGGGCAGACCGCGACGATATTCTTCTTTGCCAGGCTCTGGCGTCGCACCAAGGTGCTGACCGAGGTCGAGTTCATCCGGTGCCGATACGACGCCTCGCCGCAGCGGTCGGTCCTGCGCGTCTTCAAGGTGCTCTTTGACGGGGTGATGGTCAACTGCATCATCATGGCGTCGGTGACGATCGCGGCCTCGAAGGTGATCCAGGCGGTCATGGGCCTGGGCGATGACCCGCTGATCACCTGGGCCCCGATCGCCGGGGGCGCACCCTGGATCAATCTGACGCAGACCGACACGGTGCTGATCATCCTCGGATTCTGCGCGCTGTCCTACTCGATGGCGGCGGGGCTCTACGGGGTGGTGTATACCGACCTGGTTCAGTTCGTGCTCGCGATGGTGGGGACGATCTGGCTGGCGGTGGTGTCGTTCAACGCCGTGTCTGACGGCGGGGGTTTTGTGCAGGGGCTTTCGGCCGCACAGAACTTCGAGCCGGGCCTGTTGGCTTTTGCGCCGGACCTCTCGCTGTCATCGATGGATCTGATTGCGTTCACGTTTATGTGTTACGTCTTCGTCGCCTGGTGGCCGGCCGCGCCGGGGACGGGGTACTTCGTGCAGCGGCTGCTGGCGACGCGCTCCGAGAGAGACTCGATGCTGGCGTTCCTGTGGTACAATTTCTGCCACTACGTGCTGAGGCCCTGGCCCTGGATCGTTGTCGGGCTGGCGTCGATGGTATTCTTCCCGGAGCTGACCGGAGACGCCGCGGAACACGCTTTCCCGGAGATGATCAACCTGATGCTGGGCACGGGGATCAAGGGCGTCATGGTCGCCGCGATGCTCGCCGCGTATATGAGCACGCTGGATACGCAGCTGAACTGGGGTGCGTCGTATCTTGTCAACGATATGTATCACCCGTTTATCCGGAAAGATGCGCCGCAGAGGGAGCTGGTGTTGGCGTCCCGGCTGGCGATGGTTGTGCTGATGATCCTGGCGCTGGTGACATCGACCCAGTTGGTGGGGATCCTCAAGGCGTACAAGTATCTGACGGTGATCACCAGCGGGGTGGCGACGGTGTTGATCCTGCGCTGGTACTGGTGGCGTGTCACGGCCTGGTCGGAGATCGCGGCGGTTGTGGGCGCACTGGTGATCGGCAACGCCTGTGAAAGGTGGCTGGCGAGCCCGGTGGACGCGGCCGGCAACGCGTTACTGAACGCCGCCGGCCGGCCGATCGACTGGTTCGCCTACCGGCTGCTGGTCACCACGTTTGGTACCGGGATCCTCTGGGTTGGCGTGACGCTGCTGATGTCGTCTGAGCCGACACGCAAGGCCGTGGAGTTCTGCCGGGACATCCGCCCCCCGGGTGCGGGCTGGCGACTGGTCCGTGTCCGTGAGGGACTCAAGGCGGAGCGCGGCGAGTTTGGGCTGAGTGTGATCGGCTGGTTCGCGTCGATGGGATTCATCTTTTCCATGCTCCTGGGCGTCGGTGCGATGATTTTCTCCAGGTGGATGGACCTGCTGATTTGTCTTGCGGTGGCGTCGGTGTCGGCGTATGTGCTCAAGCGTGTGCTGGTGCGTGCGTTGTCGGATCCGGCGGTTGGGGGTGAGGGGCATGGGTGACACGGCCGCCGGCACCGATGACCGTTCAAACCCGATGAACGCACCGAGCGGTCGGCTGTTCTCGCTTGACGTCTACCGCGGGCTGGTGATGACGCTGCTGGTCGCCGAGGGCGCGGGGGTGTACGGGGCGTTGCGCGGGCTTGAGATATCCTGGCTCGATCCCATCGCGGATCAGTTTTTTCACCCGGCCTACGGGGGGTTTACTTTCTGGGACCTGGTTCAGCCGGCGTTCATGTTTATCGTGGGCGTGTCGATGGTTTTCTCGATGCGCAAGCGGGCCGAGCGTGGCGACACCTGGGCCCGCCGGTTCATGCACATCGTCCGCCGATGCTTGATCTTGTTTTTGCTGGGGACGGGGCTGCATTGCATCTACGCGGGTGAGTTGGTCTGGGAGTTGTGGAACGTGTTGACGCAGTTGTCGGTGACGATCCTGATCGCTTTTTTGATCATGGGTTGGCCGATGATGGCGCAGTTGGGGGTTTCATTGGCCTTGATCGGCGCGACTGGTTTGGCGTATCGGTTTATCCACGTCGCGCCTTATGACCAGACCTTCGCCGCCGGTGCGAACTTCGGGGCTTACGTCGATATGCTGCTGATGGGGAAGATCAATACGGACCACTGGGTGGCGATCAACTGCGTCCCGACCGCGGCGCACACGATCTGGGGTGCGCTGGCGGGCAAACTATTGATCGGCCCGGGCTCCATACATAAGAAGGCGGCGACGATCGCGATGTGGGGCGTCGTGGCGGTGGTGGTTGGTTACGGCATGAGCTATTTCGGTGTGGCGCCGATGATCAAGCGCATCTGCACCAGCCCTTATGTGATCGCCTCGGGCGGCTGGTGCCTGCTTGCCTTGGCGTTTTTCTACTGGATCATCGACGGGCTTGGGTTGAAGCGCGGCGGGTGGATCGTCGCGGTGGTGGGGACCAACCCGATCCTGATCTATTTGATCACCGAGTCGCTGGCGCACACTTGGCTGAACCCCAAGGTGGGGGTCTTTGTCGAGGGGGCGCTGGGTTTAGTAAACGTATCGCAGCCGACCGCGGCCTTGATCAACGCGCTGGTCGTGTGGGCGCTGCTCTGGGGTTTGTGTTTCTGGCTGTATCTTAAGCGCGCATTCGTCAAGATCTGATCGGCGGGTCATGTTTCGGGCCCGGTCAGGCCGAGGCTTCTGCGGGGTCTTGTTCCTGCATGTTCTTGGGGATGTCCAACTCGTCGAGCTTTCGGTAGAGGCTCGAGACGCCGATATCCAGGTGTTTGGCGGTCTCGGCTTTGTCGTATTCGTGACGGCGCAGGCAGTAGACGATGTGGTGCCGCTCGAATTGCCGCATGGCTTCCTTGAGTGATTCGCTGTCGTCGTGGACGAGGCCGGGGATGGCGAAAGGCATGTCGTGGGATTCGATGTGCCTGTCTTCGGCGAAGATGACGGCCCGCTCGATGACGTTTTCAAGCTCACGGATGTTGCCCCGCCACTCGTGGGCGAGCATGGCGCGCATCGCGTCGTTGGTGATGCCCAGCACGCGCTTGTTCATCTGCTGGGTATACTTCTGGATGAAGTGGTGGACCAGGGCGGGGATATCTTCCTTGCGCTGCCGAAGGGGGGGCAGTTCGAGCTTGACCACATCCAGCCGGTAGAGCAGGTCCTCGCGGAACTCGCCGTTGTCGACCATCTTCTTAAGATCACGGTTGCTGGCGGCGATGATCCGGACGTCGACGGGTCTGGGCTGGGTGTCGCCGACGGGTACAACGACGCGCTGTTCCAAAGCGCGCAGCAGGGAGCTCTGTACACTCAGCGGGAGTGTGGAGATTTCATCGAGGAAGAGCGTCCCGTGGTGTGCCGCCTCGAAGTAGCCTTTCTTGTCACGGATCGCGCCGGTGAAGGCTCCGCGTCGGTAGCCGAACAGCTCGGACTCGATCAGGCTGTCGGGGATCGCGCCGCAGTTGACGGCGACGAAGGGTTTGTCGCGTGTGATGCCGTTGTAGTGTACCGCCCGGGCGAAGAGCTCCTTGCCCGTGCCGGACTCCCCGACGATCAGGACGCTGGTCTTGACGGTCGCCAGTTTTCTGACCATGCCGAAGAGCTTGGTCATGTTCTGGGCCTCGCCGACGAGGTTGTGGAAGGTGCTTTCTGCGGCGAGCTGTTCGGTGATGACCTGTCGGGTCCGGGACATCTCCCCGAACTCGATGGCGCGTTCTACTTTCAGCAAAACGTCATCGAAATTGACGGGTTTGAGCAGGTAATCATGCGCCCCGGAGCGCATGGCGGCGACGGCGCTCTCGACCGTGCCGTAGGCGGTGACGATGATGACCGGTGTCTGCGGCGCGGTCTGCTGGAGCTTGGCCAGCAGCTCGATCCCGTCCATCTGCGGCATGCGGATATCCGTCAGGACCAGGTCCACCGGCTGTTTGAGGATCAGACCGAAGGCCTCTTTGCCGTCCGAAGCCTGATGGACTACATAGCCCTCATCGGAAAGCAGTTCGGCGAGGCTCTGCCGCAACACCGATTCGTCTTCTGCAATCAGGATCGATTTGCACATGGTTCAGCTCATTTAGCGGGCTCGGCGACGGATGCCGGGGTCCGATTTTCATCATCGGTAACGCCGACGGGTTCGCCGGTGATTTCTTCGTCGGTGAGGTAGCAATAGGGGTCTGAGGCCCAAGGGTCGCCGGTCATCGACTCGGCCCGTGCCCGCAGGCCGCCGCCGCAGGCGTTCTTGAACCGGCAAGTCGCACACCGGCCCTTCAACAACGGCAGCCGATCCTTCAGCCCCGCCATGATCGGGTCGCTGGTGTCTTGCCAGATCTCCGAGAACTTTCGTTCCTTGACGTTCCCGAATGTGCGGTACATCGAGAACTGGTCGGCGTGGACGTTGCCGTAGAAATCGATGTTGGAGATCCCGACCCCGCTGGAGTTTTTCGCGCCGCCGTTCCAGGTGATCATGTCCAGGACCTGTTGTGCGCGGGGGTTGCCTTCCTTGAGCATTTTCAGGTAGAGCGCCGGCCCGTCGCAGTGGTTGTCCACCATCAGGATCTCGACACGCTTGCCGCGTTTGTTCAGATCGTGCGTGCGGTCGAAGATGGTTTCGACGACCTCGCGTGTTTCCTTCTGGGTCAGGCTGATGAGGTTGTTGCCCCGGCCCGCCGGGCAGAGGTGGTAGAAGCAGGCGCGGTTGATGCCTTCGCGCTCGATCAGGTCGAAGATCTGGTCCAGGTCCCTGGCCGTCTGACGGGTCAGCGTCAGCCGTAGCCCGACCTTCTGCCCGGCATCGACGCAGTGGTGGAAGCCGCGCATCGTCTTGTCGAACGCGCCTTCCTTGCCGCGGAACTCGTCGTGGATAGCGGGGGTGGCGCTATCGAGGCTGATCCCGATGTAGGCGAACCCCAATTCGACGAAGCGTTTGGCCTTCTCGGCGTCGATCAGTGTGCCGTTGGTCGAGAGCACGACGTGCAGGCCCAATGATCGGCCGTACTCGGCGAGCTCCAGGACGTCAGGCCGGCTTAACGGCTCGCCGCCGGAGAAGAGCACGGCGGGGACTTTGAAGTCCGCCAGGTCATCCAGGACCGCCTTGCACTGCTCGGTCGAAAGCTCGTCGGGGTAACGTTTGGCCTCGGAGTCGGTGTAGCAGTGGACGCACTTGAGGTTACAGGTGCGGGTGATATTCCAGACGACGATCGGCCGGCGTTCCGAGGCGCTCTTGGCGATGGCCATCTTCTGATGCTCCGGCGGATCGATCTGGGTGATCTCCCGTCCGTAGCGGTGGGGGGTGCTGGGTGTTTCCAACCCGCTGTAGAGGACGCTCACATCGATCATGGCCGAGGCTCCTTTTGATTCAACCGTCTGTCGTCCGCAGCGGGTCCGTCCCGCCCGCCCTGATTCTTTTGTAAACAAACCCCGTGCCGGACTCGCGCCGGCCCGGTACTTATCATCCGTCTTCAGCCGCCCAGCCGCACCGGTGTGTGCCCGCAGTTCGGTTCGGTCGCCAGGTAGCTGCCGGTGTCGGCAAACGCTCGGGCACGGCAGCCCATGCAGACTTTTTTATATTCGCAGCATCCGCACTTGCCGGTGATGTTCGAGTCGTCGCGTAGTTCGGAGAAGATCTGGCTGTCGCGCCAGATGTCGGGGAACGGGGTGTCCTTGACGTTGCCGGAGCTGACCGGCAGGTATCCGCAGGGGAAGACCTCGCCGGTGTGCGAGACGAAGCACACCGCCTGCCCGGCCAGGCAGCCCTTGGTCATGGCGCTCATGTTTGCGTTGTCGTCACCGCCCCCGGGATGACTTCCGGGGTGACCCCCCGGGTGTCCGCCTGGGTGACCTGTTGGGGAACCCATCGAAGGCATCGGCCGGGTGTCCGCCATCCCCTTGTGAGGGTGGCCGGACTGGGGCATCGGTCGGCCCTCGGCCATGGCGCGCTGGCGCATCACACGGAAGTAGTGCGGGGCGCAGGTTGCCTTTAAGTGAAGCTGTTCTTCCAGCGACTTGTCGTAGATCCAGTTCAGCGCCGCCTCGTACTCCTGGTCGTCCAGCTTGACGTCTTCGCTGAGTTCCATCCCGCAGCCGACGGGGACCAGCATGAAGATGTGCAGGGCATCGGCGCCCAGGTCCACCGCGAGCTGGTACATCTCGTCGCGCAGGTGGAAGTTGTGCTTGGTGATGGTGGTGTTGATCTGCATCGACATCCCGAGCTTGCGCAGGGCCTTGAACCCGCGGATCGATTCCTCGAACGCGCCGTCGATCCCGCGGAACTTGTCGTGTGTGTCGGGGCTGGGCCCGTCGAAGCTGATGGAGACCCGTCGGAATCCGGTATCGACGATGCGCTTGGCGACGGCGTCATCGACGGGTGTGCCGTTGGTCGCCAAGGCGGTGGGCAGGCCGATCTCTTTGGCGCGTTGTGCCAGTTCGAAGATATCCGGGCGCATCAGGGGTTCACCGCCTGAGAACACCACGATCGGGTTGCCGGTCTCTGGCAAGCTCTCAATGAATTTCATGGCCTGCTGATGATCCAGGTCCTTACGACTCAACTCGCGTGAGACCTCCAGGCGCCGACAGTGGACGCACTCGAGGTTACACCCGGCGGTGGATTCCCAGAAGACCAGGCGAAGCGGCGGCGCGGGGGGGGAGGGTTGGCCGTCGGTATCGCCCAGGACACGCAGGTGGGTCATGGTCGAGGAGCCGTTGCCCGGTGTGTTGGGAGGGGTCATGTTTTACTTCCGATCGTCTGATTCAGGGCGAGCTATTCTCAACTTTAAGAATTTACAGCCTAAGTCGTCTCATGTCACGTTAAAAAAACAGGTGCAGCAGATAATCCACCCGCCCGCGCATCAAGAGTTTTTTGCCGGAGTACTTCATGACTTCCTTGATTTTTTGGCGGTAGTTCGGGTGATAGCAGTGTTTGGGGCAGTGCTTGCACTGGGGCTTGGGGTCCATCGGGCAGACGGTCCGTTTGACCAGGGCGTGTGCCAGCAGCTTCTGGCAGTCGGGGCACAAGCGGGGTTGTTTGCCCGTAAGTTCTTTTAGGTCATGGGTTTTCAACTCGACCGCTTCGCGTGAATCATCCGCGTGTTGACCGTCACAGTAGACCTCGATGAACTTGACGAGGGTTTTGAGGTCGCCGATCACCTTCGGGTCGTCGTTTTTTTCTGGGCAGAACTGGATGATCATGACGGTCGCCTCGCTGGAGATTACAGATCGATGGCCCCGCCCGGGACCGTAATAATACTTTGCAAACCCGATGCCAAGCGACCCCCCCGTCTGGCGCGGTGTTTGTAGGTGTACTTCAGAACGATGTCACGTCTATATATAGCAACGGGATGTGAATGATGTCGATCGGTCGCATGCGTATTTCAACCACGGCCCTGAGTATCACGCTGGCGTTGTTGGTGTTAGCCCTGGTGTTTTGGCTCAGCCGAGCTCCCGCCGGGTTGTCCGCTTCGGAGCGCCGCGGTGGTGCAGGCTCGGCGGGAGCCGCCGACCAGGCAGAGCTCTACTTGGGACTGATACCCGAACGCGACATCTTCGCGCAGCGTCAGCGCTACCGGGCTTTGGCGGACTACCTCGCGGACGCCCTGGATCGGCCAGTCGAACTGGTGACTTCCAATACCTACCACGGGGCGTTGAACGACATGGCCAGGGGCCGGATCGACGGCGCGTTCATGGGGTCTATGGTGGCGACGCTGACGCTGGATCAGCTGCAGGCCAGGGTTCTGGTTAAGCCGCAGACGGCGGACGGCGTGACGACCTACCGGGGCGTGATATTTGTCCGTGACGACTCACCGATCCAAACCCTGGACGACCTGGCCGGCCGGTCGATCGCGATGGTTCGAACGACAACGGCGGGGCACTTGTTCCCGATCTATGCCCTGGCACGGGGCGGCATGCTTGCCGGGGATGATGCCGTCGTGATGCGCTGGGTCGGGACGCACGATCAGGCGATCGAGGAGGTCTTCAGCGGTCGGGTCGATGCCGGTGCCGCCAAGGACCTGCGGATCGATGCCTTCGAGTCCAGGCACACGGGGAGCAGGTTCCGCCGGCTGGTGTCCAGCGAAGCGGTGCCCAACAACGCTTTGATCGTGCGCCGTGACCTGGACGATAGCCAGACGGAGCAGTTGTTGCGTGCTCTTCTGCGTATGCACGAGGAAGAGGCGGGGCGGCAGGCCCTATCGATGTTTGGGGCGGAACGTTTCGTCCCTTGCGGTACCGACGAATACGACGCCGTGCACGACATGTCCGGACAGCTTGGCGAGGGGTGGGGAAGACTTGGTTCCCCTGATGCCCCCCCCCGTGTCCCCAGCGACGCGACGCACACCCAGGCGGCCGTCGATGCACACCCCGAGCCATCGCCGCCGGCGTCAACTGAGTCATCCGAGGGGCCGTGACCATGCTTCGCCACAAACTTCTACTCATCCTCTTTTCGCTGACCGCGCTGCTGATGGTGTTGGCTGTCGCGGCGTTGTGGTCACTTCAGCGCGTCTTCGTGGACCTGGACCACCTGCACAACCGGGCCTCGGTCGCGGTCAACCAGGTCAACGAATTAAGCACCACGCTCTCGGGGATAGAGGTCGAGCTTTACGCCTTGCAGACGGGCCGGCAGCACCACCTCGACGGGCTGATCGACGCGGTGGAGTCGATGCGTCGGCTCTCCGATTTGATCGGCTCGCACTACGTACTCGACGAGATGGAGATCCGTCGAGACTACGAAGACCTGGTCAGCCGGATCGATGGCTTCGAGTCCCGGGTAGGCATCCTGGCGACTTCACAGGACCGAGAGCTGGCCCGGCACCACAACCTCGCGGCGCTGGACGCCGCGTCCCAGATGCGAAAGAGCCTGCTACGCATCGCCCGGCACGTCCAGGGGCATGCCCAGGCCGAGCAATCGAAACTGACCGGGCGGTTCCGCTGGCTGGTCGTGTCCATCGCGATCGGTTTCCTGCTCGTGATCAATGGCTCGATCCTGCTGATGTTGCGGGCCGCGGGCATGGTCCTGCGACCGGTCGCCCGGCTGGTCCACGCCAGCCGGGAACTCGCCCAGGAAAACTTCGCGCACCGGGTCACGGTCGGCCAGCAAGACGAATTTGATGAGCTGGCCCGTGCGTATAACAACCTCGCCGAGAAGCTCCAGGAAAACGAGCTCCGCAGGGTCCAGGCGCTCCAGCAGATGGCGCTGACCCTTAACCACGAACTGAACAACGCGATCGCCACGATCGAGCTGCAACTGACACTGCTCCGCCGGCGGTCTGGATCGGATGTGGCTCTGGAGAAGAACCTGGGGCAGATCCACGACAACCTTCAGCGGATGGCCCAGGTCATCCGCTCGCTGAAGCAACTCCGGCGTGTCGTGCTGACTGATTACACGGACGGGGTTAAGATGCTGGACCTGCGGGAGTCGATCCGGGAGGACGGACCGGCCGCCGCTGCGGGGTCTTAAACCCCGGGCAGGTAAAGCATATGGCGGAAGCGAAACCGATACAGCCCAGCAGGCTCATGACCAACCAGCTCAGGTGGCTGGTTGGTCTGCGCTGGGTCGCCGGCGCGGCGGTAGTCCTGGGGTCGCTGCTGGACGCCGTCTGGTTGCAGTGGCACGACAAGGCCTACTCGATCACGTGGGTGGGCTTGGCGATCCTCGCCTACAACAACGTGCTTTGGCTGAGTGTCAGTCACTCCTTGCGTTCACACCCCGAACCCGGCGGTATGTTTGTGTGGCTGCACATCCTGCCCGATCTGGCGTGCCTCGCGTTGCTTTGTGCCTGGACCGGCGGCGCGCATAGCCCGCTGCTGGGTTTCTTCGTCTTCCATATGGTCTTCACCAGCATGTTGCTGGCCCCGAGGCAGGCCTACGGCGGCATGGCGGCGGCGGTGCTGCTGCTGGCGTTAAGCCTGGAGTTGACCGGCAGCTGGCCACTGACGCTGGAGCACCGCCTGGTCCTGATCGGCTGGATCGTCACCTTGACCGTGACCGTTTACCTGAGCAACCACATCACCTCAACGCTACGCCGGCACCGCGGCAGGCTGATCGCACAAAACCGCCGAAACCGCATCCTGGTCAAGACCCTGCGCCGGCAACAGCAGGCGATGATCCAGCAGGAGAAGATGGTCGGGCTGGGGCAGATGGCGGCCGGCGTCGCGCACGAGGTCTCCAACCCGCTTGCCAGCATGGACGGCGTGCTGCAACTGATGCAACGCAACGAGCGCCACATCAAGCCCGAGAACATCGACGCCCTGCGGCAGCAGGTCCAGCGGATCAAGCAGATCGTCCAGCAACTCACCGATTTTGCCCACCCGACGGACTACCAGTGGGAGCACGTCCCGATCAACAGCGTGGTGGAGTCGGCGCTTCAGATGGTCCGCTTCGACCACCGCCAGCGCGCCGTCACGATCCAGAAGCAATTCGCCGACGACGATCCGGGCATCGAGGTCCAGTCCCACGCGCTGCAGCAGGTGCTGACCAACCTGCTGTTCAACGCGCTCGATGCGCTGGACGATGTGACCGCCCCAAGGCTGACCATCGGCACGGCCTACGACGGGCAGGCGTGCAGGGTCTGGATCAGTGACAACGGCCCGGGGATCGACCCCAAGCACCTGGCCCGGGTCTTCGAACCTTTCTTCACCACCAAGCCCGTGGGCAAGGGGACCGGGCTGGGCCTGGCGATCAGCTACAACCTCATCCGTAATCAGGGCGGACACATTGAATTCACCAACCGACCCGGCCAAGGCGTCACCGCGACGATCCGCCTGCCTATCAGGCAAGGGTTGGTGATGAAGCCGGATATCAGACGAGATTGACACCCAGCGCCCCGGGGGAAGCCCTTTGTTTCATCCACAGCCGAGCGGGACAGGTCCTTCCTGCCCCGCCGGGTTTGTCCTAATCACAAGACAAACTCCTCCCAGGAAGTTCCCAAGATTAGGAATCCCCCCGCTAATCTGAGCCCTGTACACGGTTTCAGTCAACGATTTATCTCTGGCACACGATGTGCGATGACCTGTTCGGCGGGTTCGCCCGGTGTGGTAAGGGTAGGCGCGGCGAGTCTCATGTCATAGCTGGCGCCTACCTTTGATGTTTTGAATGAGGCCGGAACCCAGTCCATGTAGTTATCCGACGCTCACCTGATCCAGAGGCGGACCCATATGGCGGATAAACTGATCGACTCGATACGACGGCGCGCTACCATGCGTCGCTGCGGCGTGGCTTGCTTGTGGATCGTTCTGGTTGCCGGCGGGTTCGGTCAGCTTCGGGGCGAGACCCCGGAGCCCAGACCCACCACCAAGACCGATACCTGTCAGAGCGTCAACTGCCACGCGGGGGTCGGCACATCCAAGGTCACGCACGGCCCGGTCGCTCAGGGTAAGTGCGAGGCCTGTCACGAATACCTCTCGGAATCCCAGCACACGTTCAAGCTCACTTTGCCAGGCGATCAATTGTGTCAGACCTGCCACACGCTGGAGCATCGTGACGTGATCCATGCCCCGGTTGAACAGGGCCGATGCACCCAGTGCCACGACCCGCACGGGTCGGACTACCAGATGATGCTGGTCGACGACCCGACGCGTGGTCTGTGTGTGAGTTGCCACAAACAAGACGGTTTTTCCCAGAAGAAGTTCAAGCACGGCCCTGTTGCGTCCGGGGCCTGCATCCTCTGCCACGAGCCGCATTCCTCGTGGGAGCCCAGCCTGCTGGTCGATAAACCGCAGGCCCTGTGTCTGACCTGCCACGGCCAGGACCTCAAGGGTGATCCTGGACAGCAGCGGCACACCCATGCGCCGGTCAAGGACGGCTGCACCGACTGCCACGACGCCCATGCCTCCGACTTCCAGTACCAACTGAATCAGGAGGCCCCGGGCCTGTGCTTCAGCTGTCATACACAGATACAGGAGCAGCTGGCGGGCGCCCCGGTGGTCCACGGGGCCATGACCGAATCCGGCGGGTGCCTGGGCTGCCACGCGCCGCACAACTCGCCGCTACCCAAGCTGCAACGGGCGGATCAGACCCAGATGTGCCTGAGCTGTCACGACAAACCGATCCAGACAGAAGATGGCCGGACGCTGACCGACATGGCGGAACTGCTCGCGGACAACCCGGATCACCACGGCCCGATCCGAGAGGATAGCTGCACCGTCTGCCACCAGCCTCACACAGGCGACCGGGCCAACATGCTTGTCAAGGATTACCCCCCCCAGTTTTATGCCCCGTTTACCATTGAGCGTTACGGGTTATGCTTCACCTGCCACCAGCCCGATCTGGTTGAGGACCGTCACGGCAAGGGGCTCACGCGGTTCCGAGAAGGCGAGCTGAACCTGCACTGGGTCCACGTCAATCAGAAGAAGGGTCGGACCTGCCGGGCCTGCCACGAGGTCCACGCATCCCGCAACCCGTTCCACATCCGCGATTCGGTCCCGTTCGGCGACAGCGATTGGCTGCTCGAGATCAAGTTCCAGACGACGCCGACCGGCGGGAGCTGCTCGCCGGGCTGCCACGACACCCGGTCCTACACCCGCGAGGCGGTACAAGCCGGCGGTGCGACTGATAAGCCGGCGGGCGAGACGGCTTACAACACAGGAGGTTCGCAGTGATCTTTGCCAAGCGCTATGCGCCTGATATCCGAGCCGGCTTGGTCCCTGCCTGGGCCGTTGTCGGGCTGGCCCTGCTGGCTTTAACGGCCTGGGTCGATCCCGCTTTGGCGGTGACCCACCTGCGGCAGGGCGACGATGCCCCGAAAATCCAGTTCACAGAAGAGGCGGGGGAAGTCATCAGCACCGATTCGCTGCGCGGCCGGATGGTGGTTCTGGTATTCGGGGAGCTGTACCACAGCGGAACCTTGCGTGCCTGCGCCCAGTTGAAAGAGGTTCTGGCCGATGAACGGTTCCGCGGTGAGCCGATCGATGCGATGTTGATTGTCACCCGTTTAGAGCAAGCCGAGGGGACGGAAGGCGGGGGGGCCGACGTGTCCCCGATCGCCGTCCTGCACGACGCCAAACGAGATGCGTTTGATGCCTACCGTGTGGCGGTGCTGCCGAGCGTGGCGGTGATTGATGCCGAGGGTCGAATCGTTCACGCCGTCGCCGCGCTGACAAATGATTTTTCGGACCGAATGGCTGACGCGCTGCTGATGGCGGCGGGGAAGCTGTCGGCCGAGCAGTTCGAGGCTAGGCGTCACCCGCAGGCCGATTCCGGGTTGACCGAAGACCAGGCCCGGGCCCGCCGGCTGACGATGCTGGCCGGCCAGCTCTCCGCCCGGGGGTTGGTGGCGTTAGCGGAGCAGAAGTACGCCGAGTCGCTTGAATTGGATCCGAAGCAGACGGCCGCGTGGGTGGGGATGGGAACACTCAAGCTGCGGCGAGGCAGGCTCTCCGAGGCCGAGCAGCATTTCAACCGGGCCTTGGAACAGGATCCCAAGGCGTCAGACGCGGCGCTGGGCTTGGCGTTTGTGATGACCCGCCGCGGCGGTGACGAACTGCCTGAGGCGGAGAAGCTGACGCGGAAGGTGCTCACGGAGAACCCCTCCGAACCGCGGGCGCATTACCTGCTGGGCCTGATCCAGGAACAGGCCGGGGACAGCGAGGCGGCCGCCGCCAGCTTCAAGCGGGCCGCCGAACTCCTTTTGGACTACTACGAGTTGGAGCCGACACCATGAGCTGTGACAAGACATGTGAACAACACAACGGCCGACGGACGTTCTGCCGGGCGTGCATCGGTGCGATGACCGCTGCGTCCGCGGCGATGGTCGCGTATCCGGTGGCATCGTTCGTGACCAGCCAACCCTCGCGCATCGGTGAAGGCAAGCCGCTGGAGATCCCGCTGGATCAGCTCGTGCAGGGTCAGGCGAGGTACGAGGCTTACCGCGGCCTGCAGGTCATCATCCTGGCGACCGCGGATGGGCCCCACGTTTTTAGCGCTTCTTGCCCGCACCTGGGTTGTGCCGTGAACTGGGTCAGCAGCGATGCCCAGTTCCACTGCCCCTGTCATGGCGCGGTGTTCGGCTCGGACGGGGGCGTGGTCAGCGGGCCCGTGAACGAGCCGCTCAAGCCCATCCCCTTCGAGGTCAAAGACGGCAAGATCATTATCTCTGTGTAAGGAACCGTGATGCGAATCGTCAAAACAATCTTCGGGTGGTTCGATCGGCGGTACAACCTCACGCCGTTGATCGAGAAGAACGTTACAAAGAAGCGCGTCCCCAAGACCCTGGGTTGGGCGGCGTGCTTCGGGGGGCTGTCCCTGTTGATTTTTCTCGTTCAGGTCTTCACCGGCGTGTTGCTGCTGATGTACTACAAGCCCGACCCGGCCAACGCCTGGGACAGCGTGACCTTCATCAAGTCCAACGTCTCGATGGGCTGGCTGGTGCAGCGGATCCACACCGTCAGCGCGAACCTGATGATCGTGATGGTCCTGATGCACATGGCCCGGATCGCGTACTACAAGGTCTACCGCTCGCCGCGCGAACTGCACTGGGTCAGCGGGGTGGTGCTGCTGATGCTGACACTGATCCTGGCGTTCACCGGGTACCTGCTGCCCTGGACGCAGCTGAGCTACTGGGGCGCCAAGGTCGGGACGGAGATCCCCAGCGCGATCCCGGTGATCGGGGAGGACATCGTCCGCTGGGTCAGGCGTGGCGAGGCGATCAGCGGCGAGACGCTGGGATTCTTCTTTGCGCTGCATATCTGGATCATCCCCGCGACAATCAGCGCGTTCATGGCTATGCACTTCGCTATGATCCGCCGAACCGGGATATCCAGACCGTTGTAAGAGGCTCACGAGTCCAGGAGTGACCGATGGCTGTTGATTACAAAAAGCAATACCGACCGGACCAGCTCGAGCCGTTCTGGCCCAACGAGAACATCAAGATGATCGTGGTGGTGCTGTGTACGCTGGCGGTGATCATGCTGCTGGCGACACTGCCGGTGCTGCTGGAGATGGCGGGGCTCAAGGGCGTGATGCACGTCGAGGAGCCGGCCAACCCGCAGGGCGCCACACCGATGGGGATCAAACCCGAGTGGTATTTCCTGGCGGTCTACCAGCACCTGCGTCTGATGCCCACGGAGCTGTTTGGGATCAGCGGTAAGACCCTGGGCGTGTTAAGCCAGGGCCCGGTGTTGCTGGCGGTGTTGTTGCTGCCGTTCTGGTACCGCCGCGGCGCGCACCGTCGGCCGGGCTGGGGGTATCGGCTGGTGGTGACGGCCTCTATCTTCGTGCTGATGGGCCTGACGATCTGGGGCGGCTGGCCGGAGCACATGGTGGACGGGCACGAGCAACTCGCTTCGCCCAGTGAGTACTTCCTGGAACAGCCGTTCCTGTTCGTGATGACGGCGGTGACGGTGGTCATCTTCTACATCATGATCGCCCACGAGCGCAAGGCCATACGCCGGATCCTTGACTCGCCGCCCCCGCCCCCGGATTTATCCCCAGATTCGCCCGATACGCAGGATAATAAGGAGTCACAGCTATGACCGGCTCCATCCTGTCGGCTTGCCTGGTGGCGGCGTTAACCCTCGCCAGCCCCGCGGACAAAACCACCCCCCCGGCGGCGGAGCCTTCGGCCCCGACCGACCGCTATGCCGACAACGCCTGCGTGCAGTGCCATCGGGATCTGCCCGGCCGATCCAGCGAGATCGTCGAGCTGCAGTGGAAGCACAGCGTCCATTACGAGGCCAACGTCGGGTGCGATGGCTGTCACGGGGGCAACCCGGCGGTCCGCCCGGATCAGTTCGAATCCACCGACGCCCTGAAGCGTGCCGCACACCAGCGACGCAACCCCGAGTTCCTGACGATGCGGCGTTCACAGGACGGCATCGTCAGCAACACCACCGGCCGAAGCGTCTCCTACTTCTGCGGCAAGTGCCACGACCAGATCAAGGAAAAACACCTGGGCAGCCCGCACGGTGACTTCGGCGACCCGACCTGCCTGTACTGCCACGGCCAGGGCTCACACAAGATCACCGACGCGACGCCCCAGATCATCGATACCGCAGGCCGGGCCGAGGCGGGGCGTTGCAGCCCCTGTCACGAAGCCTCCACCATGGCGGTGGTTAAGCAGATCAAGCAGACGTTGACCGAGACCGAGCAGCGTATCAGCGAGTCGGGTCAGCTCTACAACGAACTGGAGTCCTGGGGGTACCGCAACCTCGAGTTGGAAAAACTCCATCACCACGTCGGTGAGGTCCACTCCAAGCTCCGGCAGATCTTCCACAGCTTCAACATGCGCGAGATCGATAACTTCGCAGCGGAAATCCAGGAAGTCACCGATCACACGACCGAGACCCACGAGCTGATCAAGCGCCAGCGGGAAGTGCGCCGGCAGCAGACGGTGATGGGGGTGCTGGCGGTGTGCCTGCTGCTGAGTTTTGCGGGGCTGCTGGTGTATTACAAACACAGTTTCCTGGACCCTATGCACACACAGGCGTAACCCACCGCCCATCATCACAATGGCATAGCGGCGTACCCGCAGGTCTGTTTCCGGTCTCTTGCGATCGGGAGCGAGGGGCCCTACGCATTCTCAACCATGAGAACGCCCGGGATTAACATACGTTTATAGCTGGCTTTAAGTCGCTGCCGCTTGGCATGGGGTATGCAGACTGACCCATACATTGCGGTAAGTTTGCGCCCAGGGCGCATGTCACCTGGCTTACCGCAGCTCAACCACGGCGAGGGTCAAGTATGCCAAGGCCGAAACCGATCTCGAGCAATCCCACCGCCGCCGGTCTAGCCGCGTCCGGCCTGCTGGCGATGGTTGCTCTCCTGGTGACCGGGCCTTGGCCTCAGGCACAGGCGGTCAGGTTGACCCAGGCCCAGACCCAGAACGACCGCTGCTACGACTGCCACGGCCAACGGCGGATCACCGACCTGTCTCCATCGGAACGCCGGTCGATGGTCGCGCCGCCGCAGGACCCGATGTTGCTGGATCGTCAGTCCGAATCCCGGCCAACGCTTTTCACGCCGCCTGATGCGCTTATGGACGGCCCGCACGCCGCGCTGGCATGCACGGATTGCCACCAGGACGCGGAGGTCTTGCCTCACGCGATGACACTCGAGCCGGCCAGTTGCACGGCCAGTTGTCACGAGCCGGCCGCGGCCGAACACCGCCGGGGCATCCATGCCGAGGCGGCCGCCGACGGGGACGTCCGCGCGCCGTCCTGTGCCGATTGCCACGGCGGGCACGACGTCTACCCGTCCTCGGACCGCCGGTCGAAAACCTACCCGCTGAACGTCATCAATCTCTGCGGTGGCTGCCACAGCCAGCACCAGGAGAAGACAACCAACGGGCACGATGAGACCGAATACGTTCAGAGCTACATGCAGAGCGTCCACGGCCGGGCGGTGAAGATGGCGGGGCTGATCGTCGCCGCGACCTGCGCCGACTGTCACGGCGGGCACGAAATCAGGCCCGCCGCCGACGAGGCCTCAAAGATCCATCGTAATCAGGTCCCCGAAACCTGCGGCCAATGCCACCGCGGCATCGAGGAGGTCTACGCCAACAGCATCCACGGCCAAAAGCTCACGGCAGGCGACCCCAACGCCCCGGTCTGCAGCGACTGCCACGCCTCCCACGCGATCACCCACGCCGCCACCCCCGGGTTTATGCGTGACATCATCGGGGAGTGCGGTCAGTGCCACGACCGCATCGACAACGACAAGCGGGGTAAGGCCTCGCTCTACGAAACCTACCGGATGAGTTATCACGGGCAGGTCAACGAGCTGGGCTCCAGCCGGGCCGCCCGGTGCAGCGACTGCCACGGGGCGCACGACATCCAGCCGGTCGCCGACCCGATGTCCCGGCTTCACGCGGACAACCTCGTGGACACCTGCCGATCCTGTCACAAATCCGCCAACGCCAAGTTCGCACAGTTCATGCCGCACGCCGATTACCGTGACGGGGAGAACTTCCCGATCCTCCACGGCGTCTGGCTCTACTTCGTGATCCTGATGAGCATCACGTTCGTGTTCTACGGCGTGCACTCGGTGCTGTGGCTGATCCGGTCGCTGATCGAGCGCCGCCGACACACCGCACGCAAGGCGAAGCTGCACACCGCCGCCAAGGGCAAGTCGATCAAGCGTTTCCGCAAGATCAACCGGCTGAACCACGCGCTGGTCGCGATCACCTTCTTCGGGCTGACACTGACCGGGATGCCTTTGTTCTTCTCCGACCAGGGATGGGCCAAGGGGTTGACCGTGATGCTGGGCGGGGGGTACGCCGCGGGGCTCTGGCATCGGCTCTTTGCGATCATCCTGTGCTTGAATTTCGTGATCCATTTCGTGGGGATCTACAAACGATTCAGCCGGCAACCGGCGCGTAAACTCCTCACCGGCCCGCACACCCTCCTGCCCAGGCTCAAGGATTTCTCCGATTGCCTGGGGATGTTCCGCTGGTTCTTCACCGGCAAGGGCAAGCCGGCGCTTGACCGTTGGACCTACTGGGAAAAGTTCGACTACTGGGCCGAGATCGTCGGGACTTTCATCATCGGGGGCACCGGGTTGATGCTCTGGTTCCCCGCGGTGTTCTCGATCGTCATCCCGGGGTGGGGATTCAACATCGCAACCATCGTGCACGGGTATGAAGCGCTGCTGGCGGTGGGGTTCATCTTTACGATCCACTTCTTTAACGCGAATCTGCGCCCGGAGAAGTTCCCGGTGGATGATGTGATCTTCACCGGGGTGGTGGACGAGGACGAGTTGCGTCACGAACGGCCGATGGAATACCGCCAGCTGAGGCAGTCGGGCGAACTGGAGTCGCTGCGTATGGAGACGCCACCGGTTTGGCAGCGCAGGGCCTCTTTAGTCATAGGTGTATTGGCGATGTCGATCGGGCTGGCGATGGTCACGTTGATCGTCCTGGCGGGGCTTGGTTTGATCTAGGAGTCATCCATTATGTGTGCAGAGAATTCGGATCGTCCTATCGAAGAAGTGTCGGCTCCCGATCATCGCCTGCGTGGCTGGCGGTGGCTGGGTTTGCGCCGGCGGGAAGGGCGATGGCTGCGCGTCGTACCAAGCCGGTGGGGATGGGTGTTGTTGGTATTAGTGGGATTTGTCGTCGGGTCGTTGGGCTTTGCCGAGTACTCGATGCAGCCGGATTTCTGCCGGTCATGTCACATCATGGAGCCGTATTACCAGGCCTGGCACACCTCGACGCACAAAGACGTGGCGTGTGTGCTGTGCCACTTCGAGCCGGGGATCGAGAAGACGCTTCAAGGCAAGTGGCAGGCCTCCAGCCAGGGCGTGAAATACATCACCAACACCTACGGCTCCAAGCCCCACGCGGAGGTCCGGGACAGCTCGTGTATGCGTGAGGAATGCCACAGCCAACGCCTGCTCGAAGGCAAAGTCGACTGGCCAATCCAAACCCAGCGCGGCACGGAGATCACGATCAAGTTCGACCACACGCCGCACCTGACCGATCTTCGACGGGGCAAGGAGCTGCGGTGCGTGTCGTGCCACTCCCAGATCGTGCAGGGTCAGCACCTGGTCGTGACGCTGGACACCTGCTTCCTGTGCCATTTCAAAGGCCTGGAACACGGGCGCGACGACCAGACGCTGGGCGGATGCCGATCGTGCCACGAAGCACCGGCTTCGGAGATCAAGCTCGCGACAGGGGTATTCAATCACGAAGACTACATCGACCGTGGTGTGACGTGTGAAAACTGTCATGTCGACGCGGTATCGGGCGACGGGGCCGTGCCCAAGC
Organism: Phycisphaeraceae bacterium; assembly: GCA_029260675.1. Lineage (GTDB taxonomy): Bacteria > Planctomycetota > Phycisphaerae > Phycisphaerales > Phycisphaeraceae > JAJRRS01. Next base: position 22,904 of record JAJDCV010000282.1, on the reverse strand, counting down.
AGCTGTGCTGGACCTGCCACAACAAAGCGACGCAGGTTGCCCGTTACGGCGAGACCAGCTTCATGCACAAGACGCACATCACCGATCACAAGGTCGAGTGCTCCAGCTGCCACGTGCAGATCGTGCACCACCTCACGGCCGGGCTCGCGGCTACGGGGGGGTTGATGGCGGGGCCGGACCCGCATGTCGGCGGGGAGAAGAGCAGCTGTGCCCAGTGCCACGACCTGTCGCACAACGGCCCGGCTAATTTGTACAGCGGTATCGGTGGCCGGGGCGTGCCGGACATGCCCAGCCCGATGTATAGCGCCCAGGTCGATTGCGTTGCGTGCCACCAGCAGCGTGAGTTCAGCCAGGAAGTCGCCGAGGTCACCGGGCAAACCTACCTCGCGGCCCAGGCCTCCTGTGATTACTGCCATGAAGGTCATTACAGCGGTGTGCTCGAAGAGTGGCGTGACACGATCGGCGAGCACCTGGCATACACCAAACAGCAGCAAATACTGGCAAGCGGGGATCTGGCTGCCGCGGTGATACCGCCCGATGAGCTTCTCAAGCTCCAACGCCTCATGGACGACGCGGATCACAATGTCCGCCTGGTCGAACTCGGTCACGGCGTGCACAACGTCACCTACGCGACGGCCCTGCTCAACGTCTCGATCGAGAACTACAAATACACTCTGGACGCACTGAAATCCGTGCCCCGGATCGATGCCACCCCAAGCGAGGCGCAGCCGTGATCCAACGCCCGGCTAAATCACGAGCCGGTCCCAGCAGGTGGAGGCGATGCGCGCCGGGTTTGCTTTGTGTGTGCCTGTTTCTATTGCTCTCGGGCTGTGGGCACGAAGAACCGAGCGACCCAGACGGGTCGGCACGCAAGACCGATGCGCCCGCCGCGGCGTCAACCGGGCACTACGAATCGCCCATCGGAACTAAAACCCAACACCCTGACCCCGCCGGTATAGACGCCTTGCAGATGACCGACCCCGTCGAGTCTTTGCCCCGCCCGACTACGGCTCTGCCTGAAGACGCTTCGTGCGTCACGCCCGGCTGCCACACCGGCCTGGTCAACGCCAAGCACGTCCACGGCCCGGTTGCGGTCGCCAACTGCCAGTCCTGCCACGAGCCCGATGCCGGTGCCCATGTCTACCCCATGAAACGAGCCGGCAACCAGACCTGCACCTTCTGCCATCCCGTCCTCGGCGCACGCACACAACAGCACGCGGCGATTGAGGACTCAGGCTGTGTCGCCTGCCACGACCCGCACCGGTCCGACGCCAAGTTTCTGCTGACACAGCCGAGCATCGAACTAACCTGCGCGACGTGCCACGAAACACCGTTACAGAAGTACGCCCACGGCCCGTTTGCTTCTGGTCAGTGCACCGTCTGCCACCAACCACACGAGGCCAACGCAAGCAACCTGCTGCGCCAGGGTGAGCAGCCCGATCACTGTTTCAGTTGCCACACGGGTATCCAGGTCAAGCTCGCGAACTCGCCGTTTATCCACGAGCCCGCCAAAGAGAACTGCACCGGTTGTCACGACGCACATACCAGCGCGTTCCCGTATCAGTTACCCGCCCCGGTTGCGGATAGCTGCTTCGCTTGTCACGAGCAGATGGCCGAGCGCATCAAATCGCAGCCGGTATCGCACGATGCGCTGTTTATCGAAGACGGCTGTGCCAACTGCCACGACCCACACGCCGCGGCCGGCCCGAACCTGCTTCGTGACCGGGCCGACCACCTGTGCATGCGATGCCACAACGAACCCATCGAGGCGACCGACGGCCGGACCATCGCCGACATGCAGTCGACCCTGAACCGCCGTTTCCTGCACGGGCCCGTGCGAGCCGGGGACTGCGCGGCCTGCCACAGCGTCCACGGCGGCGAGAACGCCCGCCTCCTGCGACAATCCTTCCCCGACACCTTCTACGCCTCGTTCGACCTCACTAACTACGCGCTGTGCTTCAGCTGCCACAGCGCCGACCTGGTGCTGACCGAGACCACCGATCAGCTCACCGGCTTCCGCGAGGGCGATCAGAACCTGCACTACCTGCACGTCCATCGCGACAAGAAAGGCCGGACCTGCAAGGCCTGCCACGACATCCACGGCAGCGACCGCCCGGACCACATCGCCGCCGACGTGCCTTTCGAGGGTTCGCAGTGGGCCATGCCCATCAATTTCACAAAGACCGAGAACGGCGGGTCGTGCTCACCGGGATGCCACGAACAAAAAACCTACCGGCGTTCCAGTGGGCCGACACCCAAGCCGACACCCCCGGCGACACCCCCGGCAACGCCACCGGCTGACCCGTCGCCGACCACGATCCGGCCCGGCGATACCTCCACAGATGGGGACCCTTCATGAAGTACTACCACCTAACCTCGGCCTTCTTGTTGATCGTGGCGATCGGACTCGCGGGCATCGCGACCACGCTCCGCGCCCAGGCCCCCGCATCTGATCCAGCCAACGCCGGGGAGTTGGCTGCCCAAGCCCCCTCCAAGCCCACCACCGAGATCGAGCAGGTCAGCTGCGTCACCGCGGACTGTCACGCGAACGTCAAGCGCCACGACGTGCTGCACGGCCCGGTAAACGTCAACGCCTGCGACGCCTGCCACACACTCACCGACGCCAAAACCCACAGCTACGTTCCCGCGCGCGAGAAGGCGGATGCCTGCACCTTCTGCCACGTGATCGAGGTCGAAGACGCCCAGACGCTTCACGACCCGCTGGTCACGCGCGACTGCACAGGATGCCACGACCCCCACGGCGGGTTCGATCGCAACTCACTGAAGAAGCCTTCGATGAGCGAGCTGTGTGCATCTTGCCATCAGGACGTGGTAGGCGACAAGCAATTTGTTCATGGCCCGGTCGCCGCCGGGGCATGCGGGATGTGTCACGAGCCGCACGCATCCAAGAACCCCAAGCTGTTGATCGAGACGGGCATGGAGTTGTGCGTCGGCTGCCACATGGAGATGCGGCAGCAACTCACGGAGGTCGGGTTTGTCCACGAGCCGGCTCAAGAGGATTGCCTGGGTTGTCACAACGCCCACGCAACGGACTTCCCCATGCTGGTCAAGCAGGCCCCGGGCGAGCTTTGCACGACCTGCCACGAGGACATCAAGCAGGCCGTCAGCGAGGCGAAGCACCAGCACTCCGCCGTCACACAGGAACGCGGCTGCGTCAACTGCCACACGCCCCACGGCGGCGACCTGGCAAAACTCATGAAAGACAAGCCCGTCGATCTCTGCCTGACCTGCCACGATCAGCCCATCACGACGGACGACGGCAGGGCGGTTGCGTCGGTTTCGGAAGTCAAGGACCCCGACCTCATCAAGCACGGCCCGGTCGCCGAGGGGAGCTGCGGGGGTTGTCACAACGTCCACGGTTCGGAGTTCGCAAAACTCTTGATCGACGAGTACCCCGCGACGTTCTACCAGCCGTTTGATATCGAGTCATACCGCTTGTGTTTCGAATGTCACGACGAGCAGCTGGTGCTCACGCCCGACGCCAAGGGGCTCACCGGTTTCCGAAACGGCCGCACGAATATGCACTACCTGCACGTCAACAAGGACCCACGTGGCCGAAGCTGCCGCGCCTGCCACAGCGTCCACGCCAGCACACTTGCGCTGCACCTGCGGGAGTCTGTGCCCTACGGCAAGTGGGAACTGCCGATCAATTACAAACAAACCGAAACCGGCGGCTCCTGCTCGCCGGGATGCCACAAGCCCAAGGCCTACGATCGAGTCAGGCCCGTCGATTACAAACCTAAAGCCCAGTGAGGGCAACAAACATGACACACAACACACCCAATCCGAATCACAACCCGAGAACGCTGTACCCCGTGATCGCGTGTCTCGCCGCGCTGTTCGCCGGCATCACGGCATACGGACAGGAAGACGTGGCGGAAACGCCTCAGCCCATCCGCTGGCGGGCGACCGACACCGCCGACAAAGACGTCTCGGTGCCCGCGCCCGGGAAGATCAGCATCGTTCTGTTCGTGATGGCCGACCAGGCGCGCAGCGACGAGGCGATGACTCAGCTGCGTGCGATTTTAACCGACGAGGCGACCGGGGCGGATGTGCAGCCCATCGCCGTGGTCAGTGGGCACGGCGCGGGGGTCGGTGCCGCCCAGCTAACCGGGTCGGAAAAGTGGCCCTGGCCGGTCGTGGTGGATCCGGATTACGAAGCGTCCGGCCTGATGTCGGTCCGCGTCTGGCCCAGCACCGTCATCGTCAACGACCAAGGCGAACGCATCGCACGCCTCCCGGGGCTGCGGGAGTCCTATACCAAAGACATGCGGGCCTACCTGGAATTTACCCGGGGCACGATCGACAGCGAAGCACTCAAGAAACGCTTGGATACCAACGGCACGGTCGGGAGCACCCCGAACCACGTCGCCTCACGCCACCTGCACCTGGCGCAGAGACTCCTGGAAAAAGGTCAGATCAAACTCGCGCATGAAGAATTAAAACGCGGGCTGGACACCAACCCCGACGACCTTGAACTCCGCCTGACACTGGCCCAGGTCCATCTGATGATCGGCGAGCCCGCCGAGGCCCTGGTGGTTCTTGATGCGCTCGAGCCCGGCCTGGTCCCCCCTTGGCGCATCCAAACCCTGCGCGGACGAGCGCTGGTCGCGCTGGAACGTTTCGACGAGGCTCGCACCGCGCTGACCGAGGCCCTGAAAATCAACCCCGACCCCGCCGACGCCTTCTACTTCCTGGGCCGGGTCCACCAGCAGGCGGGCGAGTATGAGCAGGCATCGAATGCCTACCGCAACGCCTTTGAGAAGAGCACGGCGGCAGAGGGTTTGGGCCCGGCTGAAACAGCTGACGGCCCGTGAGGTGAACCGCCATATCCAGACACGGATCCCCGGGTTGCAGCTATTGCGTAGACTTGAGAATCCTGGAGATTTAGGGGGTTTCTCGGATCCTGGAGCGGTGTTTGAATCGCATCGGGATTAATCCGGAAGTGTAATCAAGGCCCCGAGGTTGGGGTTCTCGGGAATGGACTATCGCCGGCCCGTGCATTCTCAATTATGGATGCCGGGGTCTAGAAGGGGCAAGGAAAGTCGTTTTTTCAGTCTGACACGGCGACCAGGGGATCAAAAGACTCATTTTACTTTAGGTACGCCATTTGCACCAAGATCTTGTGGCGACGAGACACGGACGGTGAGCTTTCTTGTTTGAACACACAAACCCTTTTGGAAATGGAGATGTAAAAATGAAACTCAGTCAACACATCCTATCGATGGCCTGTGTCTTGGTCTTCGCGGGGGTGGCCTCGGCGGCCCTTTCAGGCTCCGCCCACGACTTCAGTGCCGAGAGCTGGTCTGGCTCGACGATCTGTCAGCCCTGCCACGCGCCTCACAACGCGCCCAATGGCGCCACGCTTGGGCTATTGTGGAACCACGAGGTTCCCTCGTATGCCAATTACACCCTTTATGAAGGCCAGACATCCAACGACGGTTTCGCCGGCCTGGACCGTGACAGTCAGGCATGCATGAGTTGCCACGACGGGTCGATCGCCTTAGATAGCTTCGGCGGCACGACCAACGGTACCACGTTCATCGGTGCCAGCAAGCAGATGGGTGGCGGCACGGGCGACCTCAGCGACGACCACCCGGTCGGTGCCGTGGCCGTGTACGACTTCGCCGACACCGGCTTGGCTCCCGACCCCAAGGCCAACGGCGTGCGGGTCCGGTCCATGACCGTTGCAGGTCAGGCCGAGAGCGTCGTCAGTTGCGCGTCTTGCCACTCGGTTCACAATAAGGCGAACCTGCCAGAGTTGCTCCGCGTCACCAACAACGGCAGCCAGCTGTGCCTGGCCTGCCACATAAAATAGCCAATAAAAGGCCACTGGCGGGCTGGTCTCTCGACCAGCCCGACCAGCGGCTCCTGTTAAGGCTTCAATTAAAAAAACAGGTGCCACGCCGTTCGTGTCTTCTCGCCTTTTATCGACCTCGGCACCGATTTCCGGATACAGGTATTATAACCCGTTGCAGTGGATTGAGCTTCAGGGCTGGGCAAGTGGCGGGAGCAACTGGTTATGACGGATACACGCTTGATCACCCGCACTTTCTCTAAGGCCTCCCTGGCGGGGCTGATCGCGCTGATGGCCCTGACCGGCTGCGGGAGCACGCCCACCGCCCAAGCGCCCAACAAGCGCTATTCCTTTTGGCCTCCCTATCCCGATCAGCCCCGGATCCAATTCCTTCACTCCTATCAATTCAGTAAGGACGTCGAGCCCGATGGCGGCAAGCTCGATGCGCTTATCTACGGCGAGGCCGGGCAGCAGGTCCTGCCGATCAACAAGCCCTACGGCGTGGAGGCGGCCAATGGACGGATCTACGTCTGTGATATCCGTAACCCCAGCGTGGTCGTGCTGGACCTCCGCAGCCAGCAGACCCGTGTGATCGGCAGCGGGGGGATCACCCGCCTGATCAGGCCGACCGACGTCGCGATTGCGCCCGACGGGCTGATCTACGTCGCGGACCTGGGGGCCAACCGGATCGTCGTGTATGACCAGAACGAGCGCTACCTGACACGTTTTGAGCCGGGGCTATTCAAGCCCGGTGCTCTGGCCGTGACACAGGACCGGATCTACGTCACCGACTATATCAGCAAGCAAGTGCTGATCCTGGACCGATCCAACGGGCAGGAAATCGGACGGATCGGCCAGGAGGGCGGCGGCGCGGAAGACGGTCAGTTCGTGCGTCCGCTGGGGATTGATGTTGACCGCCAGGGGCGCGTCATCGTCGGGGATGCGCTTAAGGCCAGGATCCAGATCTTTTCACCCGACGGCGAGCTGCTTATGGGGTTCGGGAAACTCACGACCGCGATCGGAGAGTTTGTCCGGCCCAAGCACCTGGCGACCGATGTTGACGGGCGGATCTACATCGTGGATGCCGCTTTCCAGAACGTCCAGGTCTTCAACCACCAGGGCAAGCTGCTGACCTGGTTCGGTAACGTGGGCGACCACCCCGGGGCCATGTTCCTGCCCGTGGGCGTGACGGTTCATGACGGCGACCTGGACCTGTTTGAGAAGGATATCCACCCCGCGTTCCAGGCCGAGAGGCTGCTGATCGTGACCAACCAATTCGGGCCGGCGAAAGTCGCGGTCTACGCGCTGGGTCAACTCAAGCCAGGCGCTACGCCCGAGGACATCCGCGCGGACCAGGCGGAAGTGAACCTGGGGGTTTCCGACGTCCGGGGCGCGGACACAGGGTCCGGGGCGCTGCCACCAGGCGCCACCGAGCCGGCTGATCCCAAGACGGACCCGCAGCGGCCACCAGTCGAAACACCGGTGGAAAACAGCGCTACCGGGTCTGAGAAATGAAAGCCCGCGTCAGGTCAGGTTGCGTCCGGCGGAAGCGCTTCGTCGGGGTGCTGTACCTGTTGCCTGTTCTGGTCCTGGGCGTGCCCCCGCTGTTGGCATTGACCGGTTGCAACCCGGAAGAGCACTACGAGACGCTGTCATTCTTCTTCGACGGCGTCCCGGACCCCAACGCCCCGCCAGAAGCACTATCCAACTCACCCGCGGCGCAGGCTCGCAGACGGCTGGCGATTAAGTACAACTTCCACGAGCCTTATTCCGAGGGAAATTGCCAGGCCTGCCACACCTCACATGAACCGGCTGCGCTGATGCCCGATGCCTCGGTCTGCGTCCAATGCCACGGCAATAAACCCGAGCAGTTCGAGCTGATGCACGGGCCCGTGGCGGTTGGCGACTGCATGGCCTGCCACGACCCGCACCAGTCGACGACGGTATTCATGCTCCGGGATCCGCCCCGGGTCATGTGCGTCACCTGTCACGCGATGCCCGACACACTGGGGCCGACCCCCCAGGCGCACACGGACCCGAAACGATCATGCCTGGATTGCCACTCCGGCCACGGTGGGGACCGGACTTATTTTCTTAAGCCGGAGGCGCTAAACGAAATTAATTCCGGTGATGTATCACCTCAGACGCCCGACCAGGGTGAGGCGGTGCCGGGATGACACCGCATAAACTGAATGTGCGACACCCCGCACGCCCGGCGTTACTGACCACCGGGATGTCGATGCTGCTTGGGGTCTGCGGCCCGGTCTATGGCCAGGAGGATCCGATCGTTATCAACCCCCGGCGGGAGTTGCCGCTGCTGGAGTTCGACAACGTCCATGCTTCGCTGGGGCTGGAGTACCGCTGGCAGGAAGACACCTCGGACACCACCGGGCAACCCACCACCACCGAGACCGAGCAGGAGTTCCGCGAGTTGTTCGAGGTCTCGACGGACGGGTTTATCCGGCACCCTAACCTGGTGCATCTATCGCTGTTCGGGTCGATGATTCTTGAGCAAAACGACTTCGACAGCGACACGCCCAGCGGGGACCGCCAGGTCGGTGAAACGCTCCAGGAATACGACGCGCGGGCGACGATCCTGCGGCGAAGCAACACCCCCCTGACCGTCTTCACCCGGCAGTTCCAGACACTGCTGGACCGGCAGTTCGGCCCGACGATCGAGAGCACGGACACCGCCTCCGGTTTCAACTGGCTGGTCACGCTCCCCCAGGCCCGGCACAGCTTCAGCTACACACAGCGAAAAACCAGCCAGAATGATCCGTCCACAAGCGGGAATAACAGCTTCGACCAGATCGAAGACCTTGTAGATATCTCCAGCCAGATCAACCTCGGGGAATATCAGGACCTGGATTTCAACTACCGGCTTAACAAAATCGACCTGACTGCGCCGGTCAGGGCGGATATCCATTACACCCGGCACGACACCGACCTGACCCATACGGTGGATTTCGGCAACGATCACCAGAGCAACATCCGATCGCGTTTCGAGTTCTTCGATCAGCAGGGCGACTTCGCCGAAGAGAGGTTCCGATGGGATGAGATCGTGAGGCTCACGCACTCCCCGACCCTGGAGTCCCGGTACCACTTCACCGCGCTGGATCAGCAACGCGCGGGGCTGACCCAGCGTGCTTACAACGGCGATGCGCTTGTCCGTCATCGGCTGTACGACAGCCTCGTCACGACGGCACAGGTGGGCGGACATGCCGAGGATTTCTCGGACGGGTTCAAGACCGATGGGAAGTTCGGCGACCTGGCGCTGGAATACACGAAGCTGGTGCCCCGCGGCCGGCTCTCCGGCGACCTGCGCCTGCGCTACGATCAGCAAGACAACGGCGAACGTGGCCAACCGTTTCAGGTTGTCCGCGAGCCGCACGCTTTTGTGGGACCCAGCCCCGTGATCCTCGCACGCAGCAATATCGACGCGGCAAGCATCGTCGTACACAACATCGCCAACCCGGTCGGCCCGGCTGTTTACAGCGAGGGCATCGACTACCGGGTCACCGTGCTGGCCAACCGCATCGAGTTGCGGCGCGTCCTGACCGGTCGGATCACCGCCGGCGAGAACGTCGAGATCGATTACACGGTCGATCCCGAGCCGGCACACAACGTCACCTCAAACACCGTCGGCCTGGGCCTTCGGTACGACTTACAAGAGGGCCCGTTGTCCGGCCTGGGGGTGTTTATGCGGTACCTGAGCATCGACGAATCTATCCGCAGCGATCGGCTCATCGTGGTGGTGCCTAACAACGTCGAGGAGTTGGCGGTGGGCGTGGAATACCGGCTCGGCGTCCTGATCTTCGAGGCCGAACACATCGACCACGACAGCGATATCTCCCCGTTCGAGCAGACCCGCTTCGAGGTGATCCTGCACGACCGTATCTCATCGACGGACTCGCTGGACATCCGGGTTCAGCACACCGAGACCGAGTTTATCGACGAAGACAACACGGCCACTCAGTTCACCGCCAGTGGCACGTTCACTCATGAGTTCAGCAGGAAACTCAACGGCCGCATCGAGCTGCTGTGGTTCGACCTTTCCGAAGACATCGGCGAAGACAGCACGTCTTTTGAGCAGCGGTTTGACCTGGACTGGCGTTATCGACAGACCAGCGCGTTCCTGCAGATCCGCAACGAGGTGTTCAGCTCCAACTCAAGCGACACGACGTCGCAGAGCTTATTTGCCGGCGTACGGAGGAACTTCTAGCATCCACCCGGAAAGGCAAGCCATGACAGGGATACATCTCGCATCGGTCGGCGGATGGTTACGGCGTGCTTGCGCCTTGGGCGCGGTGGCCGCGCTGCTAGGGTGTCAGACCCCGGCGGGGATGATCTTCCAGGCACAACCGGACGACCCCATCTGGCCAGCGCCGCCCGAAAAGGCGCGCATACGTTACGTCGGCGCGATAAGCAGCGGTCAGGACCTCAAACCCGCCAAGTCGTTTCTGGATAACGTCGGCGCGACGCTGTTCGGGCGTGAGCCTGAGGAGAAAATGCTCAGCCCCTTCGCTGTTTGCTCGGACGGCGCGGACAGGCTTTTTGTTGCGGATTCCAACGCCCAGGTCGTCCACGTCTTTGACCTGTCTACACGGGTGTATCAGCAATGGGCCCCGCCCGCCGACGAGGACGATGACAATAACAAGGATGACGTGGGCCGGTTCTCGCAACCGACCGGCGTGGCGTACGACCCGGCGGGCAGATTGATCGTCGCGGACTCTGTCGAGGGTGATCTGGTCGTGTTTGACCAGCACGGGGTCTATCTCAAGAGGATGGGTGGGGAATTACTAAGTCGGCCGGCGGGCATCGCGATCGACGCCGAACGTGGCCGGCTGTTCGTCGCGGACGTGAAGGCTCACCTGGTGGTGGTGATGACCCTAGATGGGCAGCTGATCCAGCGCCTGGGTGGGCGCGGTGTGGAGTTGGGCGGGTTCAACTTCCCGACGAACGTCGCGGTCGACGCTTCGGGCCGGCTGTACGTCAGCGATACGTTGAACTTCCGTGTGCAGCAATTCGACGTGGACCTTAAACCGATCCGTCAGATCGGCCGCGGCGGGAACCTGCCGGGTTACTTCGCCCGTCCCAAGGGGCTGGGGGTCGATCGTGATGGCCACCTGTATGTCATCGACGCCTCCTTCGAGGCGGTGCAGGTCTTCGACTCGCAGGGCCGGCTTCTGATGACCTTCGGCGAAGAGGGACGCGGACGCGGGCAGTTCTGGCTGCCCGCCGGGATATGGGTCGATCCACAGAACCGTATCTGGGTGGCCGATACCTATAACCGTCGGGTTCAGGTGTTCGACTACCTGGGGGAGGACCAGCCATGAAAGCACTCACCGTTATCCTGTCGGCCGTCGTGATCGTGTCGGCGGTATTTTTGTCTGTGTCGGCCGAGGGTCAGATCGGGCAGGGCGCCAGCATCATCGACACGCCGCACAACCTGTCGGTGACGGGTCCGGGGCCGATCGTCGCCGCAACCGAGCAGCGGGTGTGCGTGTTCTGCCACACGCCCCACGCGGCTTCGCCGGTGCATCCTTTGTGGAACCGTTTCGAGCCGGTCGGTGCCTACACCGTGTATTCCAGCAGCTCGCTGGACGCCGTCCCGGGTCAGCCGACCGGCACAAGCAAGATGTGCCTGTCTTGTCACGACGGCACGATCGCCTTGGGCAGCGTGGTGTCGCAGGGCCAGGTCATCCAGATGTCCGGCGGCGTGACGACCATGCCGATCTCGGACGCCAACCTCCAGACCGATCTTTCAGACGATCACCCCGTCTCGTTCCGCTACGACTCCGTCCTGGCAGGGCAGGACCCGAAACTGCGTTCCCCCGCGGGGCTTCCCGCCGACGTCCGGCTGGACACGAACCAGGAACTGCAGTGTACGACCTGCCACGACGCGCACGACAACACGTTCGGGGACTTCACGGTGATGGATAACACCAACTCACAGCTTTGCAACAGCTGTCACCAGATCCTCTCGACCACCGTGACCGGGCATGAGAACTGCCAGGGCTGTCACAAGACACACACCGCGCCCAGCGGGCCGTTCCTGCTCAATGGCGTCAATGACCGGGCCGCCTGCCTGGCCTGCCACGACGGCACGACCTCTGGACCGAACATCGCTGCCGACATGGGCAAGTTGTTTGTCCACGACACCGATAGCATTTCAGACCCCCTGGACCCGATCCCCGATCACGTCGGCTGTGCGGACTGCCACGAGCCGCACACGATCGACACCGGGCAGGCGGCGGCACCGAACATCCATCCGAACTTCGGATCGGTCGACGGCATCACCAGCTCCGGGGCCCCGGTGTCGCCGGCTCAGTTCGAGTTCGAGGTCTGCTTCAAATGCCACGACGACCAGGCCGCCGTTCAGCCATGGATCAGCCGTGAGATTGTCAATAACAACACCCGCGAGGAGTTCAGCCCGTCCGCCATTTCGTTCCACCCGGTCACCACGACCGGACGCAACAACGATGTCCCGAGCCTGAAGCCCGCGTGGACCGTCTCAAGCCGGGTTTATTGCACCGACTGCCACGGCTCGGACTCTCCGGGATCCGGGGCAGGCGGAGCGCACGGCTCAAGCTTCCGTCCGCTGCTGCTCGCACGCTACGACACCACAGACCATACCACCGAGAGCGCTTCGGCCTACGCCCTGTGTTACCGGTGTCACGAACGCAACAGCATCCTCAATGACGACAGCTTCAAGGAGCATGATAAACACATCCGCGGTGAGGACACCCCGTGTTCGGTCTGTCACGACGCACACGGGATCGACTCCGTAGCTGGGACCACAGCCAACAACAGCCACCTGATCAACTTTGACAACTCCGTGGTCTTCCCCTCGCCGAAGGCGGGCAACGTCGGGCCGTTCTTCATCGACCAGGGGAACCGAAGCGGGACGTGTACGCTGTTGTGCCACGGCGAGGACCACGACGACGAGAACTACAACAACTGATCACGGAGTCGCGCGGGCATATTCAAGCAGGTGTTGTGATCCGGTCAGGCCTGTTATGAGGCCAGGCCATTGGGTCGCCCCGCGGTCAGATCTCGTGGCAGGACATGCAGAGTTTTGATCGCTGATTCGAGATCACAAGCAAGCGCTCGTTTTCTGAATAGAGGTCGTGGCAGGTCTCGCAGCTCATCTCGCCATTGAAGAGACGCAGGCGGGGGTCGAGTTGCGTGCTATTCACGAGCCGACCATCCGCATCATTGAGGATCATGTCCCGGGCGGCTTGTGCGTAGTAGATATTGACCGGGTGGTCGCCCCGGGTGGATTGGTTGGGCCTGAAGTTGCCCATGCGGATACGTGACTCCGATGCGAGTACGCCGTCATGGCATGTCAGGCACAGGTTTGAACGGTTGGTGTTGTTCCCTGAACTGTCCCACCGGGGCCGACGGGGCTGATCCGTATCAGGCCGTCTGTGTGCCAACCCGCCCAGTGAGCCGTGCATCGACCGGGCGAGCGTTGAGTCGGTCTGCTTATGGCAGCTTTGGCACAGGTTGTTGCCCCGGCTCGACCCTTTGAGCTTCACGGTCTTGGTGATCCGGGCTTCGGTATGATCTCGTGCGGTGATCACGTCGTGGCATGTCTGGCAGGTCATCAGCCCGTCCGTGAGGGGGAAGGCTTTGGGTAGGGCGAAGCTCGGGACGACATCCACCGGGTGGGACTTGGTCCGTTGCGGCTGATGGCATTGGCCACACCGTGGATCAACATTGAACCGGGAAGACTTCACCCTGGTTCCGTAGTTCGATGAGGTCCGTGCTTCTGAATTTTGTGGCGGTAGCCACAAGAGGCACAGCATCGCCAGGCTCAGGCAATAGGCGACCCCGATCAGCGAGCCGGGTCGGCAGTTCAGCCGGAGGTTCGGCATGTGGCTGGTTGTGATGACGGGTCGTTTGATCGCAGCCTCCGCGATACTAAATCGCCACGGCTCGTGGTCGGGCCGGGGGTTCCAAAATCGATGAGGCGTTTACTGGCCGCCCCATCCGTTCGCCCCGCCCTAACGGGCCTCGGACGGATCCAGGCTTGGCAGTTCGTGGCTCAGCCAGGAACGCCAAGCCGTTTCACCAGGTCCACCCCTTTGGACAACCAAGGCCCGTGATTTTTTATCTGCGCCTGAATCGTCCGGCATGAGCCCCGGTTACCTTCAAACAGAGGTATTGTGGTCGGGGTTACGGATCAGGCGGGTGAGTCGGGTTGTACCGCTATGCCCGCCTCGATCTTGAGAGGCGACTTCGACCGCACCCATTGCCTGGCCTTGGGGGTGGTCTGTATCCGGCCGTTTCCAACCGGATCCATGCTGAGATCCCTCCCGGGTCTCCGTCGATGCTTCCCGGTGACAGGACGGCCCTTGAATGGGGGTTCTCAAAGTTGAGAGTTGCCGGGGCCCCGGCCGGAGACACAAACCCAATATAGCTTGTAAATGCTTGATTTTATGATAATTATGAATCGTCCATCGGTGCCAACAGTGATCGTGGTTTGGCACTTGCTTTGTGTGAGGTATCCCGACGCGCTGTGTAAAAGGGACGGGCTTATGACACATGTACGTATCAAGATGTTGATCGCCGGTATGGTCCTGATCGCCTCCGTGGGCTACCTGGCGGTGGCGGGGGTCAAGAGCGGCTGGGTTTACTACCTGCACGTGGATGATTTCGTGCAGGACACGGCCTACCAGGACCGGCGGGTCAGGCTGTTTGGGCTCGTCGATCAGGAGAATGTCGATGTTGCCCCGGCCATGTTGACCGCGAAGTTCGACCTGCACGGCGAGAGCAACCGCGTCTCCGTGCATTACCAGGGCGTCGTCCCCGACACCTTCAAGCCCGGCGGCGAGGTGATGGTCGAGGGCAAGCTCGACGAGGCCGGCGTCTTCCAGGCAGACACCCTGATGACCAAGTGTGCCAGCAAGTACCAGTCCGAAGAACACGCCAAGCGGTTGGAGGCATCCCAATGAACGCCCTGATCGGAAACCTGAGTCTGGCGATTGCGGTGCTTGCGGCGGCGGGGGCGTTGTTCACATCAGTCGCGGCGGCGAAGTTCGGCAACGACAAGATGCTTACTTTGGCGCGTTGGCTGCACTACGTTCTTGGCCTGGCGATCGTGGCCGGGTCCTGGGCGCTGCTGTCGGCGTTGATCAACAGCGACTTCCAGAACGCCTACGTCGCCAGCTACACCGAACGTGCGTTGCCGATGGGCTACAAGGTCGCCGCCTTCTGGGCCGGGCAGGAAGGCAGCCTGATGCTCTGGACCCTGCTGCTGGCGGGGATGGCCGCGGTCGCGGCGCACGGGTTTAGAAACCGTGAGCGCACGGAGCAGGCCGCGATGCTCGGCGTGTTGGCATTGGTATGCGGGTTCTTCGCGGCCCTGATGCTGTTCGCCGCCAACCCGTTCGTGCAACTGCCGGCACAGGCGGTCGACGGCCACGGGCTGAACCCGCTGCTGCAAGACCCCTACATGATCGCGCACCCGCCGTTGCTGTTTGTCGGGTATGCCGGGTACACGATCCCCTGGGCGATGCTGCTGGCGGCACTGATCGCCGGGCGTAAAGACAACCAGTGGATCGGCGCGACACGCAGTTGGCTGATGGTGTCCTGGCTTTTCCTGACCGTCGGGATCATCCTCGGCGCCAAGTGGGCGTACATCGAATTGGGCTGGGGCGGGTACTGGGCCTGGGACCCGGTTGAAAACGCCTCGCTGCTGCCCTGGCTGACCGGGACCGCGCTGCTTCACTCGGTGATGGTCCAGCAGCACCGGGGGATGTTCAAGGTCTGGAACGCGGCGCTGATCTCCTGCACCTTCCTGCTGTGCATCTTCGGGACCTACCTGACACGCAGCGGCGTCGTGCAATCGGTGCATTCGTTTGGTGAGTCGGTGATCGGGACGTTCTTCCTGGTGTTCCTGGGCGTGTGCGTGTTGCTGAGCATCGTCGTTGTCGTCGCCCGCCGCCGGTTGATTAAGAGTGAAGACACCATCGCGGGGATGCTGACTCGCGAGGGCGCATTCCTCGCGCTGAACGTGCTGCTGGTGCTGATGACGCTTGCCACCTTAGTCGGGACGATCTTCCCGCTGATCAGCGGCGTGGTGATGCCCCAGCCGGTGACAGTCGGCGCCGAGTTCTACAACAAGGTCGTGATCCCGCTGGCGCTGGCCCTGATCGCGGTGATGTCGGTCGGGCCGTTGCTGAGTTACGGCCAGGGCGCGGGACGGCAGCTGATCCGGGGCCTGATTGTGCCGGGCATCGCGGCGATCGTTGCCGTGATCGCGGCCATGGTTTTTGGCATGACCAATCCCTGGGCGCTGGCCTGCACCGCCATCACGGCCGTCGCGGTGTGCAGTGTCGGCGTCGGGTTGACCCGGACCGTCCGGCAGCGTCGGAAGATCGAGGACGAGCGGTGGTTGACCGCGGCGATGTGTGTCATCGACGCCAACCACCGCCGTTACGGCGGGCAGTTCGTACACATGGGCGTAGTCATGCTCATGGTCGGGGTTGCCGGGTCGAGCCTGTTTGGCACCAAGCACACCTTCCAACTCGCGCCGGGTGCCTCAGCCGACTTCAACGGGTACACCATCACCTTCGGCGAGCTGAAACAGTCCCGTAAAGTCAATTACACGTCGGTTGAAGCGCATGTCACACTGACCCCGCCGGACGCCGGCCCCGGGGACGCCGGGCAGAAACTTCATCCGGAGATGCGGTTCTACGACAAGTCCGAGCAGCCCAGCGCGCAGGTCGCTCTAAACTCATCGTTGAAGCAAGACTCTTATGTGACACTCGCCGGCTGGGAAAACGACGGCCAGCTCGTGGCCATCCAAGTGATCATCAATCCTCTGGTCGCGTGGATATGGGTCGGCGGGATCGTCATGAGCCTGGGCGCGGTCTTCTGCCTGATGCCGAAGCTGATCAAGGCTACCGCCGTCGCCCACGACCCGACCAAGTCGCCGAAACACAATCCTCACGCGCACGCCCCGGGCACGATCCCCCTGGCGCTGGCCGGTGAGGGTCAATGCGCATCACAAACCCAGACAACAAGCACCGAGCTATACGCGGAGGCATCGAAATGAAACGCCTGATTTGCATGACAGCCATGATCGTCGCGGTGTCGATCTTCAACGCGACGACCCCACTGTCCGCACAAGACACGCAGCCGGCCGAGCAGGCGCAAGCCGCCCCGGCCACGCAGCCGGACGGCGGGTCGCTCCCCCAGGGCCATCCGCCGTTGCCCCAGGGCCACCCCGAACTGCCTCAAGATCAGCCCGAATTACCGCAAGGCCATCCGCCGTTGCCCGCAGATCATCCGCAGATCCCAGCACAGACCCCGGGGGGCATCACCACCGGGTCGCTGATGATCAAAGCTGTCCAAGGCACACAGGACGGCCCGGCAATCGCGGGCGGTCAGGCGGTCGTCAATATTTACCAGGGAAGTGGTCTGCTAAAGAAGTTGACCATCCACCTGGACGCCAAAGGTACGGCCGTCATCACGGGCATCCCGCTAGACCCCCCGGTGCAGCCGGTGGCCATCATCGAATACGCCGGCGTGACTTATGAATCCGTCGGCCGTCCGATGGGGCCCAATGACCCCGAGCAACTGATCAGTCTGAAGGTCTACGAGACAACCGACACCGCACCGCAATGGCGGATCGCGATGCGCCACGTGATGGCTAATCAGATTGACCAGCACCTGCACCTCACCGAGATCTGGTCCATCAACAACCCGACAGACCGCAGCTACATCGGTGTGGCCAACGAGCTTGCTTCGGTACAGGATGACGAAACTAAACACGACCATCCGCATAACACGGGCCGTACCACCCTCGCGCTACCGATCCCGGTCGGTGCGAACAATGTCCAGCCCGGGCAAGGATTCCACACCGGCGGCTTCGAGCTTCAAGGCGGCCAGATCCTTAATTCGATGCCACTGCTGCCTGGCACCACCGAGTTCCGTGTGGACTACATGCTGTTGCCCGAAGACGGCCTGTTTAACCTGGCGCTGGCAAACCCCGCGGCGATCGACCACCTGATGGTCATCCTGCCGGACAACGGCTTGGAAGTCACCGCGCAGGGCCTGGAGACCGCGGCGCCGTTCGAGGCAGGCGAGAAGACGTTCCGGATGTACAGCGCCAAGCAGGTCCAGCCCGGCACGTCAACGAGTCTGGTGATCCAGGCCCCCGACGCACCACCCGATGAAGCCGTGCACGGTGCCGCCGCCCCCGCATCACAGGCCGTGATGATCAAACTGATCGCCGGTGGAGGCGCGGTGCTGCTCGTGTTTGCCGGGACTTTCGTGATGCTGAAGCCGAAGAAAAAAAGCGGGCCAAGTAGCGCGGCTGCGTAAACCATAGAACGCAAGGAAGGCCGACGTGACAGCGATCACCGCCGAATCCATCATGCCTCTCGCCGATGCCGTACCCGGCACGGCAAGCCCGGCGGTGGCGATGCGCAGATTGAGCAAGCGCTACGATGAGCGGTGGGTGCTGCGTGATATCACCCTGGACGTGCCGATGGGTTCGTACCTGGCGCTGTTGGGCGCCAACGGCGCGGGCAAGAGCACGCTGCTGCACACGCTGGCGATGCTAAGCCCGGCGACCCGCGGCGGGTTGTGCCTGTTCGGTGAATCGGCGGCACGTCCCAGCCCCGCGCTGCGGGCCAGGCTCGGCATGATCGGGCACCAGCCGATGCTCTACCGCGACCTCTCGGCGGCCGAGAACCTGATCTTCTTCGGGAAACTCTACGACGTGTCGCGCCCCAAGCAACGGGCCTTGGACATGCTTGAGCGTGTCGGGTTGGCCGACCGCGCTCAGAGCGTCGTCAAGACATTCAGCCGGGGGATGACCCAACGCTTGTCGATCGCGCGGGCGCTGATGCACGCGCCCGAACTGCTGCTGGCCGACGAGCCTTTCTCGGGACTCGACGTGCCATCGGTCCGGGCGGTGTCGGCTCTGCTGTCCGAACTGCACGCCGACGGCAAGACCGTGATCCTGACCAACCACGACGTCCGCCAGAGCCTGGAATTGGCGCAGCGCGTCGTGGTACTGCGTCAGGGTGGCGTCGTCTCGGATCGGCCGGTACTCGACGCCGATGCCGAGGAAGTCACGCGGGAGGTGATCGGATGACCAAGGTGCTGCGACAGATCGCATTAGTCAGCGGCAAGGACCTGCGCATCGAGGCGCGCAGCCGACAGACCCTTGGGCTGGTCGTGGTGCTGGGCGTGCTGATCGTCGTGGTGCTGGGTCTTGGGCTCGGCCCGCAGCAGGTCGCGTCGGGGATGGCGGCCACGGCCGTACTCTGGGTCGCGTACCTGTTCGGCGGGGTGTTGTGCTTTGAAAAAACCATGGCGGTCGAGCGTCACGACGGGGCGCTGGCCGGGCTGATGCTGGCTCCGATCGACCGGGGCGTGATCTACGCCGGCAAACTTATAAGCAACCTGGCGCTGATGGTGGCGCTGGCGTTGGTCGTCACGCCGGTCGCGGTCGTGATGTTCGGCTTCGACCTGTCGGCTTCGCCTTTCGGTTTCGCCGCGATCATGGCGGGGGGTTTCGTCGGGTTCGCAGCGGTCGGGACACTCTTCGCCGCGGCGGTGAGTTCGACCCGATTGCAGGGCGGCCTGCTGGCGATGGTCGTGTTCCCATTGTCGCTGCCGCTGGTGATCGCATCGACCCAGATGATGGCGCGGCTCTTCGGCGAGGGCGAACCCCTGGGCTCGGTGGGCCTGACGGTGTTGATCGCGTTCGACGCGGTCTACCTGGTCGTGAGCTGGCTGGTATTTGAGCTGATCCTAGAACCATAAAGGCGGCCCATGAATACGCTGAAAAAGAAAATCTGGACCGCGTACTGGCTGGCAACGGCGGCAATGTTTGCCGCGGCGGTCGCGATGGTCTTCGCCTGGACGCCGACCGAGGCGACGATGGGCACGGTGCAGAAAGTCTTCTACCTGCACATGCCGGTGGCGATTAACACCTTCCTGGCGTGTATGGTCACGTTCATCGCCAGCATCGGGTACCTCTGGCAGCGGCGTCAGGTCTGGGACGACCTGGCTGCGTCCTCGGCGAAAGTTGCGGTGCTGCTGTGCAGCATCGTCCTGCTGACCGGGATGATCTGGGGACACAGCGCCTGGGGACAGTGGTGGACCTGGAGCCCGAGGCTCACTTTCAGTCTCGTGCTGTGGCTGCTCTACGTCGCCTACCTGGTGATCCGCCCGTCGATCGAGTCGCGCCAACGAAGGGCGCTGGTCAGCTCCGTGTACGGGGTTGTGGCTTTCCTGGATGTGCCGTTGGTTTATCTGTCGGTCAAGCTGATGCCCGACATCCACCCATCGTCGATCGCGCTGGCGCCTGAGATGAAATTGACACTGCTGTCCTGCTTCGTGCCGGTGACGATGCTGGCGGCCGGCCTGATCGCGGCGCGGTTCCACCTGCAACGGGCTGAAACCTTATCCATGCAGGAAGCGGACGACCCGTCGCTAGATGTGATCCCGGTCCGCCCCGCGGGAGGACTCACATGAGCGCGACCACCCACGCCGTCGCCGCCTACGCCGTCACGATCCTGTTGCTGTGGGGTTATGCCGCGACCTTATGGCTGTCGGCCCGTCGGCAGAAAACGAACGATAACCAAGACAACGCAGGTAAATATCCACAGGGCAATCCTGGGTCTAATCGGGGGGGGAGTGACCCGTCATGACGATTATGTTGATCGGCTTGAACCACCGCACCGCGCCCGTCGAGGTGCGCGAGCAGCTCGCCTTCAGTGCCGAGGGCGTATCCACCGCGCTGATGTTGCTGCGCAACCAGTACCCCGGCTGTGAGGCGGCGATCCTCTCGACCTGCAACCGTGTCGAGGTCCTGATCGCGACCGAGCAGGACCACCCCACGGAGAACGAGATCATCTCGTTCCTGGCCCAGGCCCGCGATCTGCCGGTGCGATCCTTTAAACAACATCTCTACCGGCTCAAGGACGAGCAGGCGGTGCGCCACCTTTTCCGTGTCGCGTCGAGTCTGGACTCGATGGTCGTCGGTGAAAACCAGATCGTCGGGCAGGTCAAGGCCGCCTTCGCCCAGGCCAGCGAGCAGGGCACCACAGGCCGACACCTCAACCGCCTGTTCCACCAGGCGTTCAACACCGCCAAACGCGTACACAGCGAGACCGAGATCGGACGACGCAAGGTCTCCGTGCCCTCCGTCGCCGTGGACGTCGCCCGGAGTATCTTCAGCGACTTTGCCGACAAGCACGTGCTGGTGATCGGCGCCGGCGAGATGGCCCAGCTCGTCTGCCAGCACCTGCGCAAGGCCGACGCCCACAACTTCACCATCACCAGCCGGACGCTGAACAACGCCCGCGTGCTCGCCGAGGCCTGCAACGGTTCGGCCGTACCCTACGACCAACTCGACGAACAGCTCGCCAACGCCGACATCGTCGTCGCCGCGACCCGTTGCCCACGCCCGATCATCACGACACAGCGCATCGAAGCCATCCAGAAGCAACGACGCCGACGCCCGATCTTCCTGATCGACCTGGCCGTACCGCGCAACGTCGACCCCGCGGTCGGCGAGTACGGCAGCGTCTACCTCTACGACATCGACGAGCTGGGCCGCATCGTCGCCGAGAATCAACAACACCGCATGAACCAGGTCGGGCGATGCGAGCAGATCCTCGACGAATCGATCGATGAGTTCGATCACTGGCTGGCAGTCAGCCAGGCACGACCGATGATCCAGCAGCTCTACCAGGACGCCCAGGCCGTTCACGACCACGAGCTGGAAGAATTGTTCAACGCGTGCTCCGGCTTGACCGACGAGCAGCGAGCCGCGATCCTCCAGGCAACCCAACGCCTGGTCAACAAGTTCATGCACCCCTGCGTATCCACACTCCGAGAGCACGGCGGCACCGGTGTCTCGAAAACACTGGCACAGACACTGCACGACATCGCAAGCAAGCAGGCCGGCAACGGATCATCCGGAGAACAGAATTGACCCCGACGACTCAACCAACCCGCGAACACGTCATGGACGAACTGGACAAGCAACTGCTTAACCGCATGCAGTTCGATTTCCCCTTGTCCGACTCGCCTTGGCAGGCGATGGGTCACGAACTCGGTTTGACCGCCCAGGAGGTCTTGGTTCGTGTTAAAGCACTCAAGGCCACCGGGATCATCCGGCAGGTCTCCGCGATCTTCGACACCAAGATGCTCGGCTACACCGGCACACTTGCCGCGGCGCGCGTGCCCGAGGAGCGTTTACAAGAGGCCGCGGACGTGGTCAGCCAACACCCCGGCGTCAGCCACAACTACCGCCGCGACGCCGAGTTCAACCTATGGTTCACCCTGGCCGTGCCGCCCGGCGAGTCGCTGGACGAGCACATGAAGCAGCTGGCAAAGGACGCAAAGTTCGAAGACTACCTGCCGCTACCAACCATCCGCACCTTCCGTATCGGCGTAAAGCTTGACGTCGGCGGCGACCAGCCCGGCAAACCGGGGGCAGCGCCGCGTCCCAGACACCAAAGCCATAAAGACCCCGTCGAGCTGACCGAAACCGACAAGGCCTATATCCGCGCCCTTCAGGAAGACCTGCCGCTTGTCGATCAGCCGTTCGAACAGGCCTGCCAGGAAGCCGGCGTTGGTTTCGACGAGCTGTGTGCCTGGATGAAGAAGATGCAGGACGCCGGCGTGATGCGCCGATTCGCCGCGATCCTGCGCCACCGCCAGGCCGGGTTCACCGCCAACGGCATGGCCGTCTGGCGCGTCCCCGATCAGCACATCGAAGAGGCCGGCAAGATCGCCGCCGATGCGCCCGAGGTCAGCCACTGCTACCAGCGCCCGTGCTCGGACGCCTGGCCCTACAACCTATACACCATGATCCACGCACGCAGCGAAGAAGAATGCCAGGCCGTGATCGACCGGATCAAACAAGACCTCGCCCCCTTCGGGGTCACCGGCGAACGCACGCTCTACAGCAGCACCGAATTCAAAAAACAACGCGTCAAGTACTTCACCGATGCCTAAACCAAGCCATCACGATCAGGGGCCGTTTCCCAAGTCAAATACCAGGCAGCTCGCCGTCGGCGTCGGGCTTTTGTTATTGGCGCTCTCGTAC
>JAJDCV010000281.1 GCA_029260675.1 Phycisphaeraceae bacterium | reverse complement strand
GACAAGCGCCCCTTGCCGCCGGACTTCACGTTGATCAGTGATTGCCCGATCATCGCGCACCCGCCCATCCCGCCGAACATCCCGCAGAGGATATTCGCAGCCCCCTGCCCGACGCACTCACGATTCCCCCGGCCGCGCGTCTCGGTGATCTCATCAATCAGGCTCAGCGTCATCAGCGACTCGATCAGACCCACCCCGCACAGCACCAGGCTGAACGGCAAAATGATCCACAGCGTCTTGAAACTCACCCCCGGTCCAGACCCCGGCGCAAGCCCCGCGGCCTGCATACTTTTCCACGACTCGGTCATGAAGAATGGCAGTGGCAGTGAGCCCTTGAGCTCCGCCTTGCTGGGGTCGACACCGGCCAGGGCTGTGTCGACCTGGTCGTCCGTCAATGCCGCCATCGCCAGCGTTAACTCCGCTCCGGAGAGCGTCGGCTTCTCAGACAGATACACGCCGGGCCCGTCGAGGTTGGCTTCCGTGAGTATCAAGGATGCCTCCGCGACACGCTCCGCGGACTGCGCCCGCGCCGCCGAAACCACCGCCGCCGATTTACTGCCGTCCACCAGCATGTCCTTGACCGTCAGCACCGGCTTCTCACCGGTCGCCTTGTCGGCTAGCGCGCTGTTCAACCCGATCGCGACCAGTGTCACCGTCACGATCGCGACCAGCGTCGAAGGCACCGCGCGCGTCAGTTTGGGGAGCACGAAGATAATCGCCATCGTCAACATGACCAGCCCGATCATGGTCCATAAGCGCGCGTCGTCCAGGGTGTGCATCAGCCCGTCGGGGCCGAGCGTCTTGAAACTCCCCAACTGCGCCAGCCCGATCACGATCGCCAGCCCGTTGACAAACCCCAGCATCACCGAGTGCGGCACCATGCGGATCAACTTCCCCAACCGAAGCAGCCCGATCACGATCTGCAACACCCCGCACAAAATCACCGCCGGAAAAAGGTACGCCACCCCGTGCATCGCGACCAGCCCGACGATGACCACCGCCATCGCCCCGGTCGCCCCGCTGATCATCCCCGGCCGACCGCCGAGGATCGCGGTGGCCAGCCCAATTATGCACGCGGACCACAAGCCGATCATCGGGTCGACCCCCGCCACGAAAGCGAACGCCACCGCCTCGGGCACCAGCGCCAGCGCGACCGTCAATCCCGAAAGGATGTCCGCCTTCGGCGAAGCGGGCTTCCGTGACATGATCGCCACCCAAGGCTTGTATTCCGAGACAGCTTGGGCCACACGGGCCGCGGTAGAGTTCATCAATGGGTTCCGAGATTGTTCGAGGGGGTGCTCTGGGGGCCTTATGGACGCCGAGGGTGCAACGTCTAGGGCTGCCACAGAAGATTCGGGGGTGTTACCCTAACGATCACACACCCAACGGTCAACACGTGTGGCTAACCTCGGCGGCGCCTGGAACCGGGCCGGGCATCACGGATTCTGTTAGCGGTGCGACTGGATCCAACCGCCCGTGTATCCTATTTTGCGCTGACCACGAGTTGGCAGGTACAACGGTGTGGGTCGAGAGAACGATGATACGACCGGATTGATAGGAGCCTGACATGCCGCGACGGATTGTCTATGGCCTCACTCTCGCGCTATGCCTTGCCTTGTTGGGAAGCTGCAACCGCTCCGAGCCAAAGCCAACGTTGACTCCAGCCCAGGAGAAGATGGCTGAATTACTCCTGAATGGTTCCATTCAGCACTGCGAACAAGTACTCGACAGGGAATTGACTGCCCGGGAGTTGAAGTGCATCCAGATTGAATTCGAAAACAACTGGCCAGCTATGACCATGTCGTCACCGTTGCTCGAAACATACCAAAAACGCCTGGCCGAGTTAAAGGTGGAGACGGATAATAAGAAAGATCAAGATTTGAACTGACTATCCGTTCCTCGGGTATCCTATGCGGCTCAACCAAGGAGCCGATGTGTACCAAGGCGAAAAATTCAACAGCATAACCCATGTCGTCGGGGCGGCACTCGCGTTGGCAGGTTTGGCGGTGCTGGTCGTTCTGGCGTCACTGAAGGGCGACCCCTGGAAGATCGTCAGCTTCAGCGTGTACGGCACGACGCTGGTGCTCTTGTATACCTGCTCGGCCCTGTACCACAGCTTTAAGGGCAAGGCCAAGGAGGTCTTCCGCAAGCTCGACCACTGCATGATCTACCTGCTGATCGCCGGGACGTACACGCCGATCACGCTGGTGACGCTGCGAGAGAATCATACGGCCTGGGGGTGGTCGATCTTCGGGGTCGTGTGGGGGCTGGCGGTCTTTGGGATCGTGTGGGACTCGCTGCCGAAAAAGGGCGCGCGGATATTGCCGGTGGTGATCTACCTGTTGATGGGTTGGCTGATCGTGATCGCGCTCAAGCCGATAAGCCAGGAGTTGCCGGCCGGCGGGTTTGCCTTATTGATCACAGGCGGCCTGGCCTACACCCTGGGCGTGATCTTCTACGCGATGGACACACGGATCCGCCACTTCCACGGCATCTGGCACCTGTTCGTCCTCGCCGGCAGCATCAGCCACTTCCTGGCCGTGCTGTTGTATGTGCTGTGAACCGTGTCCTTTCAGCCGCGTGATGGGTTTAGTGGGTGTCGCCAAGCATGACCCTTTAAGCCAACACGCGGATCTACGATCCGCCGCTAAACGACGGGGCTTGCTTCGATCGACCTGCGGGACATAACCTAACCACGAATGATGCCCACACGCCTCCCCCCCTTCCTGTACGTCGCGGTCTTGTTCATCCTCACCGGCTGCAACACGTCACCGACGCACCTATCGCTTGGCCCACCTTACGAGTTGGCCGAGGCCGCACGCGCGGAGGTATTGATGCCCCTGCCGATCCCGGCCGGCGTGGTGCGGGTCACGGATGACCAAGGCGAAGAACACGACCAGCCGGACCGGACCGGACCGATGGACCGCGGGGAACAGCTGGGAGACCATCCGGGGGAGAGGGCGTGGCGTATGAGCGTCGCGGGGTTCTGGGTCGTGGATGTGGTGCGCGAGCCGACCGGCGGGGTGTCGATCCTGCGCGAGATCGAGTTGGCAGAATCCCGGCGCGTGGAATACGACCCGCCTTTACCCTTGCTGCCCGCGTCGTTGACGATGGGCCTGCCGGTTGAGTTCGTCAGCCGGGCGCGTGTGTACGACCACGACAGCGGTGCGCTGCTATCGGCCGGGGACTGCACCGCCGTGTACCGGCTGCTCGGCAGTAAACAAATCGAGCTGCCCGGCCGGACCGTGCGGGTTAGCATCGTGCGGACAGACCGGCGGTTCGACCTGCCTTGGGTGAAGGTGGACATGCAAATCATCTCGGCCTACGTCCCCGGCGAGGGCACAGTCGCCTGGGTGACCAAGCGCGAGATCAGGCTATTGGGACTGCTACCCGTCACCCGTGAAAATCGGGCGGTCAGGGTCAGATAGAACGAGACTTACGCGAGGGTCGTTCGGCCAGACGCGATCTGATCTTGTGCGATACCAGAAATATAGATCGAGGATTGCAGATCGTAGATCGCAGACGCCAGGGTTATCGGACCTCTCCCGTGCCCCGGGAAGTTAAGTCCGCCGCCTGTTTACACGATAAACATTTAGTGGATACGGGGACATCCCCAAACTGGAGGCCAAGGATGCCAGCAAACGTGGTACGTCTGATCTGCCCGAATCTCAAGTGTCGTAAGATCCTGTCGGTCCCTGATTCCGCGCGCGGCAAGAAGGTACGCTGCCGGGGCTGCGGGATGCGCGTGCAGATCCCCGCAAAGGAAGCCGTCCCCGTCGCGCCTCAGCCGGACGAGTCGACCGAGGGATAACCCCCCAGCAACCCGCCCAGACAATCTAATTTTGTACCCAGACCTCCGCCCAACAAGCGGGGGTGTTTCTTTTGCGCACAGGACAAGCCGCCTCAAGACATCGCCCGAATCCCTGTTCTAATACCAATCCCATTTAAAACTTATGCGTCTGCGAAGCCCACGTTCTGTTGAACGTGGGCACGCTGTCGCGGCTTAACGCACGTGTCTTTTTCGGAATCGGTATAACTATGTGATTGAGTACGGCTACGGGCAGCACCCCACGAGCACGCGAACGCCGTCGATCAGGCCGGCCCGTCTGTGTCCGGGACTTCCAACTCGGTCAGACGTTCCAGCGCCGCGATCGGATCATCATCACCCACAGCGTCGACCTCATTGGAGATCGTGTCACCCTGGCTGTCAGAGCTGCTATCACCCACCTCCGACAATAACTCACTGGGCAGGATCACCCCCGAATCGTCCAGCCCACCGGGGGTCTCAACCAGTGAACGCACCGGTTCGATCACCTCGGGCTTG
>JAJDCV010000280.1 GCA_029260675.1 Phycisphaeraceae bacterium | reverse complement strand
GGGGTGCCAGAGTGGTCGAATGGACTGGTTTTGAAAACCAGCGTACGGTTCGCCGTACCGTGGGTTCGAATCCCACCCCCACCGCTTTGATGTAAGTATCTATATATAAATGACTTGCATTCATTGCAATTAGCCGGATTTCCCGGGGATATTGCAGTATTTCGCGCGTCTCTGGATGTCTGAGTCTCACCTCATTAGCGCGGAGACACACCCCTAAATCGCCGATCGTCTCTTTCGCCAATTTCGGTGGTGTGGCGTGGTGCTGTGAATCAGCGCGGGTGGTTTGAATTTTCGAGATTCAGGTAGAGGTGCTGCGCTTGCCAGTCCAGATGCTCGGCGGCTTGGAGCAGGTTGGTGAGTGTCAGGCTCGGGGGGAGGTGGCCGGTAGCCAGAACCTTCACCCAAAGACCAAACGTATAGCCGTTTGAAAAAAACTCATCGGCAATGTGGGGGCGTACGGATTTATTCCAAGGATTCATTTTTATATCTTTATCCGATACCCGCAACCTGCTTACTCACGTCTCAACAAACTCTTATGTAACTAACCGCTCTGTATACCTTACGCCTTCCGTAATACGAGCGACACAAATACTTTGCCAGTCAATACGAAATCCTAATCTCGTTTGAGGACTCAAGGTCCAATAAAACGGTCAAACGATGGCATACACATTGTTATGAGGCGTTAGCTCGCCATACTTTCAAATAAAGTATTTCCGCCTGATGACTCAACCAATAGAAATATGATTCATGTTTGAAATTTTTCTTGCATCCGCGGGCAAGGATCTCTATAAATGGCCCAGTCTCTCTTTGGATGCGGGGTTCATTTCATATAAACAACTTCTTATTTCTAGAAACATCGGGAAGGAATCATCCATGCTGTTGCTGAACGAACGATTCGCGCGATTACACCGATCGGTTGGGGCTCGGCTTGCGGGGCGTTTCCGTACTCAGAAGTTCACCGTGGACGCGCAACCGAAGTTGCCTGGGATGGAATCGCTGGAGGACCGGCTGTTGCTGTCCGCGACTTTGATCGTGGATGCGGGGCTGGACCTGGCTGATGATGAAGGGCAGGAGGCGGTCTTCTCGGGCACCTTCCAGGACACCGGCGGAGGCGGGACGCCCGGCACGTTCGACGTGCTGCAACTGACCACCACCGGCGACGACGAGCGGCAGCACGATATCGACGGTGACCGCGCGGTCTGGGAGAGCAACGGCGAGATCTTCTTCTTCGATGGCACGACCGACGGCACCGGTGCGCCAAACGTGATCAACGTCACGGGCAACACCCCCAGCTCCGAGAGCGACCCGCATATCTCCGGCGACCACATCGTCTGGGCGGGCGGGGGCGTCCATGCCTACAACATCACGACCGGGGTCACCACCACACTCACCACCGGGGGCGTGGCGAATCCTGAGATCGACGGCAACATCGCGGTATGGTCCGAGTTTAGCGGATCGGTCTTCACCGTCATGATGGCGGATTTGTCCGCGGCGACACCGGTGGCTGTCCAGGTCGACGCCGGCGTGGCTGGGAACCAACGGGACCCGAAGATCAGCGGTGACCACATTATCTGGCTGGCGCCCGGGGCCGGCGGGGTTAATGATGTGTACGTACACAACCTGACCACCGGCATCACCACCAACGCCTCAAACACCGCGTTTGCAGACACGGCCCACCAGATCGACGGCGGGGTCATCGTCTGGTCCGGGACCGACCCGACGCAGGCCTCCCCGACCGCCGATGTGTATGTTTTCGACGGGCGCGGGTTCGATGGGACGGGGACTGCGCCCGCGGTCGTCAACCTCGGGTCGGCGTCGTTGTTTGACGTCGTGCCCAATGTCTCGGGCGCCAACATCGTGTGGGACGGCAACGCCGACGTCTTCCACCACAACCTGGACACCGGCATCACCACCAACCTCACCAACGCACCGGCCGCGTTCCTGACCGAGCCGGACGTCTCGGGGAACAACGTGACCTGGTCAAACGGGAACGAAATCTTCCTGCTGGACCTGAGCACCATGGTGACGACCAACCTCAGCAACAGCTCGCTGGCAGATACCCAGGCGCTGGTCTCGGGCAACAACGTCGTCTGGCTTGGCCGGCTTTCTAACCTGTTCCCCAGGGAAGTCTTCTTCGCCTCCGGGCAGGCTCCCCCGGCGACCTTCACCGTCGACTGGGATTTCGGCGACGGCACCGTGCTGCTGGATACCACGCTCGATCAGACCCACGCCTACGCCGACAACGGCCTGTACACCGCGACGCTGACCGTCACCGCCAGCGACGGGCGCGTCACGAGTGATTCTCTGTTAGCAACCATCGCTAACGTCGCGCCGAACGTAGCGGCGATCGCAGGCCCGGCCGAGGGTGTGCGTGGCCAGGCGCTGACGTTCTCCAGCAGCTTCACCGACCCGGGCACGGCGGACACGCACACCACCGCGTGGACCGTGACCGATGCCGGCGGGCTGGTCGTGGCGACCGGGACGGGTACGGAGTTGACCTTCACACCCACGGAAGTCGGCAGCTTCGACGTCACGTTCACCGTGACCGATGACGACGGCGGCGTCGGGAGTTCGGCGGCGGTCACCACCGCACAGGTCATCCTCGTCGGTGCCGACCCCACTGACCCGTCGCAGACTTCGCTACAGATCGGCGGCAGTGACGGCCGGGACATCATCAGAATCCGGCAATCGACACAGTACGCCGGTGCCCTCAAGGTCATCGTCCACGAGCTGGACACAGGCGTAGTCACCATCCAGGACAACATCACCGGGGTCGACCGTATCATCGCGGACGGCCGGGGCGGTAATGACCACATCAAGGTCCGTCACAGCGTCGGGACTCTCCCGACCGAGCTCTACGGCGGTGACGGCAACGACTGGGTCCGCGGCGGACAGGGCGATGACTTTATCTCCGGCGGTGACGGATACGACCTGCTCGCCGGCGGCAACGGCCGGGACTTCCTGGTCGGCGGGCTCGGTGGCGACCTGGTCATCGGCCACAATGATGACGATATCCTGGTCGGTGGCGTCTATTCACAGGACCGGGACGCCGCCGCGGTCCGCGCGGTGCTTGCGGAGTGGACGCGAACCGATCTGGCGTACGCCGACCGGGTCGCTAACCTGACCAACGGCACCGGGCTCAACGGCGGATTCGTCCTCAACGACACGACTGTCTTTGATGACAACGCGTTTGACATCCTGCTTGGTCTGCGTGGTCTGGACTGGTTCCACGCCAACGACAGCCAGGACCTGACCGACCAACGGCGAAACGAACTGCTGACCACGTCTGAGATCGACTTTGTTGATGTGGACGTGGATTACATCGTGTAAATCCCGACCCAATCAAAATCAAAACCCACAGAGCCCGCGTCCAACCCAATGGACGCGGGCTTTTTCATACAAGAGCGTGCCGTAGTTTGAATCAGATCCGGTGGGCATCCTACGGGTTACGATTGAGACTCACGCCCGATTACCGAGCCGATCCCCCGGCAAAGCCGGGGGCTGAGGGTCAAACAACCGCCCATGAACTAAACAGAATGCGTATCAGTCAGCCAACCGGACCCCGGCGGCGACTTGTGCGAGATCGTCGGCGGAGGTGTCGCCCATGACGCAGAGCCATAGGTCGCCTTCACGGCCCATGACCATCTGCAGGCCGTCGACTTGATGGGCCATGAATTCGCGTGAACCGATCGTGATCGTCTGACCCATCGGGTGCGCGAAGTCTCGGCCTTGCGCGACGACCAGCGTGACCGGGTGCCCCTGGTAATCCAGCAGTGCGACAGCGACGAGCCTGCCTTGCATGTGTGTGAGGCAACAGGACCGGACTTCGCTGTGCTCGAACCCGGGGAGTTTGGGTGCCCCGCGTTGCTGGTCCTGGATGGTTTGGTTGGCCTGTGCGATCGTGTTGACCGCAGTGAGGTCGATCCGGCCGGCGAGGATGTCCCGGTGCAGTTGTTGCAGTTCGATCGGGGAGGCCACCGCCGGTGTCGATCCGCCAACGAGGGTGAACATGAGTGTGGCGGCGATCGCGACGAGTGCGGCGGCGGCGCTGGCGACACGCCACCATCCACGGAGGCGTAGGCCGGCTCGGCCGGGATCTTGGGGTGTGGGGATCGCTTTGTAGAGGCGGCTTTCCAGCCGGGTGATATCGACCGGGACGGTGCTTAGCCTGGCAAGACGCTTGCGGGTCGCCTGGTCCAGTGGGCTTATATTTTCCTGATCGTGGCTCATCGTGCATCCTCCCCGGCACGGCGGAACAGGCCGACCGACTCGGCGTGGCTGTGGAGACGGTCACGGAGTATTGCGCGTCCCCGGTGCAGGCGCGACTTGATCGTCCCGGTCGGCACACCTAACACCTCACCGGCCTCGGCTAACTCCATCTGTTCCACATCCACAAGCAGCAGCGCCCAGCGCATCTCCTCGGGCAGGGTCTTGAGTGCGAGGATGAGCGTATGATCTTCGAAGCGTTGCATCAGGTCGTCGGGCTGATCCCACTGGTCGTCGAAACCGCCTTCGGGTTGATCCCGCTTGAGTTCGATCTGGAGCAGGCTGGCGGCGTCGAGTGAGACGGTGCCCTCGTGCTTACGGTTGGCGCGGTACAGGTCGATGTGGGTGCGGCGCAGGATGGTCATCAGCCAGGCCTTGATATCGGTGCCTTCCTGGAACGAGTCCATGTTTTTCATTGCACGGATCATGGTTTCCTGCACCAGGTCATCGGCTGCGTTGGGGTCGCGGGTCAGGTAGCCGGCGGCGCGCAGCAGTGTCGCGAGCTGGGGCCAGGCCAGCCGGCGGAAGCGGTCCATCGGTTTGTCGCTTCCTTGGGTCAGATCCAGGGCCTCATCCTTATAAACGTGCCGGGTTAGGTCAGGGGTTCCATAACCCTGGAAAACATCCTCACGGTCCGGGTCGGGCCGAAACTCGACTCACGCAATCGCCTTATCATCCGTGATTTGCATAATCCCGCCAACCCGGTGAACCTTTGGGCTCTTCTATCCCGTTGGGAATTACAGAAAGGAATTTTATCCATGTTTAACACGATCCGTCCGACCCCTTTGTTCATCGCGGCCCTCTTATTGGCCACAGGTGTCTCCGCCTTGGCAGATGAGAACGCTCAACAGGCCCCCGCCTCACAGCCCCAGACCCAGCCGGCCACGCAGCCGGCCACGCAGCCCGCGACACAGCCAGAAGCCCAAGCGGACGCGGCGATCGATGGCTACACACACGCCCCCTACCCGCTGACGACCTGTGTGGTTTCCGGTGAGAAGCTGGATGTGATGGGTGAGCCGTATGTGATCCAGGTTGATGGGCGGGAGGTGCAGCTCTGCTGCAAGGGCTGCGAAGACAAGGTCCGAGCGGACCCGGCTGCCCACTTCAAGAAAATCGATCAGGCCGTGATCGAACAGCAGATGGATACCTACCCACTGACCACCTGCCTGATCGATAAATCCGAGGCGCTGGGCGATGACGCGATCAATCTCGTCTGGGAGAACCGGCTGGTCCGTTTCTGTTGCCCGCCGTGCTCGAAAGAATTCCTGGCAAGCCCGGCAACACATCTGAAGGACCTGAATCAGGCTGTGATCGATACACAGAAGGCGTCCTACCCGGTGGACTACTGCGTCGTTTCTGGCGAGAAGCTGGCGTCTGTTGATCAACCCGTCGATCACGTGGTCGGGCATCGGCTGGTGCGTCTGTGCTGCAAGGGCTGCGTGAAGGATTTGTCGGCAGCCCCGGGCAAGTACCTGTCGATTCTCGACGCCGCCGCGGCCAGCAATGACGACGACGATAGCACCACTGAAAGCCACGACGAGGGAGCCAAAACCCTTGAAGATTCAAGCGGCGAACACCACGAAGGCCAGGCGGGACACGACAGCCATCAGGGTCACGATGAACACTGATACGCTAAGCGGCAAAAACTTGCCCGTCACGCTACGGCTGTGCTTACGCGCCTTGATGCTCGCCGTCGTCGCGGTGACGTGCGGGGTGGTTGTGGGCGGTGCCAATGCTGCCACACCCAACAAGACGCCGGGCAAGGTGCAGATGATGTGTCCCGTGATGCCGGATGAAAAGATCGATCCGGATATCTCACTTGAGTATGAAGGGCAGACGGTCTACTTCTGCTGTCAGAAGTGCAGGCGCAATTTTGAGACTTCTCCGCAGCGGTATGCGTCCGCCATCGTGACCACCTCGGGGCCGGTCGATCATCACGCATCCGGTGAGGCGGGGGCTGGCACACAGCCCTCAAATGATCACGACCACAGCGGGGACCACGGGCAGGCGCGAGGTTCAACCCAGGAAGATGTGTGGTCGAAAATCGGCAGGTTCCACCCCATGGCTGTTCACTTCCCGATCGCCCTGCTTATCTCGGCGGCGCTCGCCCGGTGCCTGATGCTTTTGGGTTCGACATGGGCGGGCCAGGCGGTGCGTTTCTGTGTGTGGCTCGGGGGCGTGTCGGCTGTGATCGCCGCTGCGCTCGGCTGGCTTAATGCCGGTTGGCCCGGGGGCGACGAGTCGTTTGGCGACGTGATCTTTAACCACCGCTGGCTGGGTGTGAGTGCCGCGGTCTTCGGCGTGGTCTTGATCGTGATGATCGAGGTGGAAGCAAACAGGCCGACCAAAGCCCTAAGCAACCTGACGACGCTGGGCCTGCTCGTCGGCGCCGGGCTGGTGGGGGCGACCGGACACTTCGGTGGCATCATGGTCTTCGGCCCGGACTACCTGCCCTGGTAAGGCACCCGCACCATGAAACACAACATTATCACGTGGTCGATCCTGTTTAGTGTCCTGGCGTTTGCGGGGTGCAGCTCGTCCAGCCCGTTCGACAGTTTCGATGATAAAGACCTGGCGCAGCGGGTGCGGTCGGTGGTCGCGGATAACTCGACGCCGACTGATTACGAGCCGTACCCAAGGCGGGATATCGAGGCGCCGCCCGACGGCCTTGAGGGCTACGTCGCCTGGGCCATGAAACATAACCCGCAGATACAAGCCGCGGCGCAGAAGGTCGAACGGCTGCGCGCGCGTATCGATCAGGCGACCAGCCTTGATGACCCGATGGTGACCTACGCCAGCGGGGAGATGGCGGAGACGGCCGCGGGGCAGGTCGGCTTCGTGGCGGGTGTTTCCCAACGTCTGCCGTACCCCGGGAAGCTCGGTGCGCGGGGGAAGATCGCGACGCGGCAGGTCGCCGAAGCCGCCGCAGGTCTTGAGCGTGTCAAGCTCCGTGTTGCAGGCGATGTCAGGCGTGCCTACTGGCGCTATTACTACGCGGCACGTGGGATCGAGATCGCTACTCAGAGCGAACAGTTGGTCACCAGTTTTAAGGAGACCGCCGAGTCGATGCTGCGTGCAGGACGGGCTGAGCAGGAGGATGTGTTGCGGGCGTCGGTCGAGTTGACGGACCTGGAATCTCGCATCGTCGTGCTGAAGCAACAGCAGCAGACCGCGGTTGCGATGCTCAATTCGTTGCTGGATCTGCCTGCCGGGACGCCGCTGCCACCCCCGCCGGCTATCGAGTTTACGGACCGGTCGCTTGAGCTGGACGTGTTACTACGGCAAGCCCAAGCGAGCAGCCCACAAATCACCGCGGCCCGTGCCCGGGTGGCGGGGTTCCGTGAGCGGTGGGAACTGGCGAAGCTGGATAGCCGACCAGACTTCCAGGTCGGGTTCAGTTACGGGGCCGTGGACTCAAGCGGGCTCGCGGCCGGCGCCAACGGCGACGACCAGTGGTGGGCGACCCTGGGCATGACGCTGCCGATCTGGGCAGACAAACAAGACGCGGCGCGGAGTGAGGCCCTGCACGGCATCGGCGAGACACTCAACGAACTGCGTGCGGCCCAGAACCGCGTGGCCTTTAACGTCCAGGACAGTCTGGCGAGGGTCGAATCGCAGCGGCAGCTGATCGCCTTGTTCGAAGAGCGGATGCTCCCCGAGGCGAAGCAGGCGGTGGATGTTTCGATCCGCGCCTACCGCGCTGGCCGGGTCGAGTTCCTGACGCTGATCGACAACTGGAAACAACTGCTTCGGTTCGAGTTGATGCAGCATCAGAACCTGGCGCGGATGGAGCAGGCCCTGGCGGACCTCCGCGAGGCGGTCGGCGGCGAGCTGTCCGTTGCTGGTAGTTCACTGGAGCCTCGCGGGGCTCAAGGGAGTGTAGATCGATGAGCGAAACTTCAACCGCACGCGCACGCCGTATCTGGCACTGGCTCTATCAACGGGGAAAGGCTGTGGTTGTGATACTCGCGATCCTGATCGCGTTCGTGACCGGGTACGCCATGAACGGTGACCGGGAGCAATCGGGGCCGGGTCACGCCGCATCCGCAACGCAACCCGCGACACAGCCAGCTTCGCAACCCAGCCCGCAGCCCGCACCGGCGGTGGAATACACCTGCTCGATGCACCCGCAGGTCCGGATGCCCAACGCCGACGACCGCTGCCCGATCTGCGGCATGAGCCTGATCCCGGTTACCAATGAAATCGCACCCGACGAGGCCTCGCCGCGCAGCCTGACCCTGACCCCCGCCGCGGCGGCACTGATGGATGTGGAAGTCAGCCCGGTCATTCGCGCACCGGCCAGCGTGGGCGTCCGCATGGTCGGGAAAGTCGAGGCCGACGAGACACGGCTGTCTTACATCACCGCGAGGGTCCCCGGCCGGATCGACCGGCTGTTCGTCGATTACACCGGGACGACGGTCCGGCAAGGCGATCACCTGGCGGAGATCTACAGCCCGGAGCTGCTCGTGGCACAAGAGGAACTGATCCAGGCGCTACAGGCAGTGGACCGACTTGGAGAAGACGCCGCCACCTCGACATTCGGCACCCAGAAGGCGCTGCTCGAAGCCGCACGCGAGAAGCTTCGTCTGTGGGGGCTGCGCCCGGAGCAGATCGCTTCGATCGAAGAATCCCGGTCGGCAAGCGATCACATCACGCTGTACTCGCCCGTTTCGGGGATCGTTATAGAGAAGCACGCGAACCTCGGGCAATACCTCGACACCGGTTCCATGGTCTACACCATCGCGGACCTCAGCAGCGTCTGGGTTGTCTTGGAAGCCTATGAATCAGACCTGGTCTGGTTGCGTTACGGGCAGAAAGTGCAATTCACAACCGAAGCCTACCCCGGCGACACCTTCACCGGCTTGATCTCGTTCATCGACCCGGTCCTCGATGAGAAACGCCGTGTGGTCCGGGTCCGGGTCAACGCGCAGAATACCGACGGCAAACTCAAGCCCGGGATGTTCGCCAAGGCGCAGGCCCACGCCATCGTCGCAGCCGGGGGGAAGGTGTTGGCGCCGGGGCTGGCAGGCAAGTGGGTCTCGCCGATGCACCCCGAGATCGTCAAGGACGGGCCGGGCGCGTGTGATGTCTGCGGGATGCAGCTGGTCCGCGCAGAAGATCTGGGCTACACGACCGCAAACAACCAGGCCGACCCGTTGCTGGTCCCGGCGACGGCTGTGCTGCGTACCGGCAAGCGCGCGATCGTCTACCTCAGCACGGGCTCGCCTGACAAGCCCTCGTTCGAAGGCCGGGAGATCGTCCTGGGGCCAAGAGCCGGCGACATGTTCATCGTCCATGAAGGCCTGAACGAAGGCGACCGGGTCGTCACCCAAGGCAACTTCAAGATCGATAGTGCGCTTCAGATCAGGGCCAGGCCCAGCATGATGAACCCGCAAGGCGGAACACCGGCGACCGGGCATAGCCAACACGGCACCGGCGACGAAGGAAACGCACAAAAGCATGCCCACTGATCCACCCACCGGCCCGATCGACCGCGTGATCCGTTTCTGCCTGGAGCAGAAGCTGGTTGTGCTGTTGTTTACGTTGATGGTGATCGCGTGGGGCGTGATGGTCGCACCGTTTGACTGGGATCTCGCTGACCTGCCCCGCTCGCCTGTCCCGGTCGACGCCATCCCCGACATCGGAGAAAACCAGCAGATCGTCTTCACCCCCTGGCCCGGCCGTTCACCGCAGGACGTCGAGGACCAGATCACCTACCCGATGACGGTCACGCTGCTTGGGATCCCGGGCGTCAAGACCGTGCGGAGTTACTCCTATTTCGGCTTCTCGTCGATCTACGTGATTTTTGAAGAGAAGATCGACTTCTACTGGTCGCGAAGCCGGATCCTCGAAAAACTTGCCAGTTTGCCCAGCGACACCCTGCCCGACGGCGTGAGCCCGAGACTCGGCCCGGACGCGACGGCGCTGGGGCAGGTCTATTGGTACACGCTGGAAGGCCGTGACCCGCAAGGCCAACCCGTCGGGGGATGGGACCTGGCGGAGCTGCGGAGCGTTCAGGACTGGTACGTCCGCTACGGCCTGATGTCGGCCAAGGGCGTCTCCGAGGTCGCGTCCATCGGTGGGTTCGTGCGTGAATACCAGATCGACGTAGACCCCGACGCCATGCGCGCCAACAGCGTGACACTACGGCAGGTCTTCGAGGCGGTGCGCAACTCCAACGTCGATGTCGGGGCGCGCACGATCGAGGTCAACCGCGTCGAGTACATGATCCGTGGTTTGGGTTTCATCAAAGAGCCTAAGGACATTGAGCAGGCGGTCGTGCGCACGCTTGACAACACACCCATCACGGTGGGGCAGGTCGCCAACGTCACGCTGGGCCCCGCCGAGCGCCGCGGCGCGCTGGACAAGGGCGGGGCCGAGGCGGTCGGCGGTGTGGTGGTCGCCCGGTTTGGGGAGAACCCCTACGCCGCGCTGCAGAACATCAAAACAAAGATCGACGAGATCAGCCCCGGCCTGCCGACCAAGGCGGTCGTCGACTGGTCGGCCACGGACTTTGTAACGGTCCGCGACTTCGCCAAGGCGCAGGCCATCGACGGGTTCGTCGGCAACAGCACCACCCTCAACCAGGAAGCCTGGCTGGCGTGGCTGGCCGACACCCCCACCGATCAATGGCCAACCTGGATCAATACCAGCAAGGTCACCGTCGTCCCGTTTTATGACCGCAGCGGGCTGATCCTTGAAACTCTCAAGACACTCAACAGCGCCCTTGTTCAGCAGGTCCTGGTCACGTTGATCGTGGTCATCGTGATGGTGATGCACCTGCGGTCGAGCCTGTTGATCGGGCTGATGCTGCCGCTGGCGGTGCTGATGACGTTTATCGCGATGCGCGTCTTCGGGGTCGACGCTAACATCGTCGCGCTTTCGGGCATCGCCATCGCGATCGGGACGGTGGTTGACATGGGGATCGTGGTCACGGAGAACATCCTCCGTCACATGCAGCGGGCCGACCCCGGCGAGAACCGGTTGGAGGTGATCCACCGCGCGAGCGTCGAGGTCGGGTCGGCGGTGCTCACCGCGGTGTTGACGACGGTGGTCGGGTTTCTGCCGGTGTTCACGATGATCGGCGCAGAGGGCAAGCTGTTTCGACCGCTGGCTTTCACCAAGACGTTCGCGCTGATCGCGTCGGTCATCATCGCACTGACGCTGCTGCCCGCGGCCGCGCACCTGCTGTTGGCGGTTCGACCCGGCGTATTGAAAACGGTCAAGAGGCTGGACCCCATCCGCTGGATCGGTCCCAAAGCACTGGCGCATGGCCGGACCGCGATCAACCTGGTCCTGGCGTTTCTGGTGGCGATCCTTCTCACCTATACCTGGGAACCCATCGGCCCAGAGCGTGGTGCGTTGCGCAACCTCGTGTTCGTCGTGCTGATGCTCGGGGGGCTGCTGCTGCTGTTCCGGCTGTTCCTGCTCGTATACGGGCCGGTCCTGAAGTGGTGCCTGGAACACAAGGCCGCGTTCATGACCGCGCCCGCGCTGATCATGGTCCTGGGGATGTGTGTCTGGCTGGGGTTCGGCCAGGTGTTCGGGTTTGTGCCCTGGACGGCGGAGGTGATCGGCATCGGACGCGAACGGATCGAACAGTCAGATCTTTGGGTCGACGCCACACACGCGATCCCGGGGTTGGGCAAGGAGTTCATGCCGGCGCTGGACGAGGGATCGTTCCTGTTGATGCCCACGACCATGCCCCACGCCTCCATCGGCGAGGCGCTGGATGTGATGCAGAAGATAGACGTGGCTGTCGCTGCTGTCCCCGAGGTTGCCCAGATCGTCGGGAAGATCGGCCGGGTCGACTCCGCGCTCGACCCTGCGCCGATCTCCATGCTGGAGAACGTGATCCACTACAAACCGGAGTACGCCGTCGACGAGGACGGCAACCGGGTGCGCCAGTGGCGGGATCACATCAACTCACCGGATGACATCTGGAAGGAGATCCAAAGCGCAGCCAGGCTCCCGGGTACGACCGGCGCCCCCAAGCTACAACCGATCGAGACAAGGCTGGTCATGCTCCAGACCGGGATGCGCGCGCCGATGGGTGTGAAGATCAAGGGCCCGGACCTTGAAACCATCGAGGCGGTCGGGTTTGAGATCGAACGCCTGCTCAAGCAGGTGCCCGGGGTCGACGCCGCCAGCGTGAACGCCGACCGGATCGTCGGCAAGCCCTACCTTGAAATCGCGATCGACCGCGAGGCGATCCAGCGCTACGGCCTGCGGATCGTGGATGTGCAACACACCATCCAGACCGCGATCGGTGGGATGATGCTTACCCGAACCGTCGAGGGACGGGAACGCTACCCGGTGCGGATACGCTACATGCGCGAGCTGCGCGGCGACATCGAATCTCTCGAGCGCGTCCTCGTCGCAGGGCCCGACGGCACACAGATCCCGCTGACACAGATCGCGGAGGTGCTCTACGTCCGTGGCCCACAGGTCATCAAGAGCGAGGACACGTTCCTCATCGGATACGTTACGTTTGGGAAGCAGCGCGACGCGGCGGAGGTCGGCGTGGTCGAGGCGGCCCAGGTGTTTCTCAAACAGAAGATCGACCAGGGCGAATTGGTCATCCCCGCAGGCGTCAGCTACACCTTTGCCGGCAACTACGAGAACCAGTTGCGGGCCTCAAAGACCCTGGCGGTCGTGCTCCCGGTATCGCTGTTCTTTATCTTCATGATCCTCTACTTCCAGTTCCGGGCTGTGGGCACGACGCTGTTCGTCTTCAGCGGGATCGCGGTAGCCTGGGCCGGGGGGTTCCTGCTGATCTGGCTGTATGGTCGGCCGTGGTTCTTGAACTTTGATCTGTTCGGGGTCAACCTGCGGGACTTATTCCACATCGGCCCGATCAACCTCAGCGTCGCGGTCTGGGTCGGCTTCCTGGCGCTGTTCGGGGTCGCATCGGACAACGGCGTGGTGATCGCGACCTACCTGCGCCAGAGTTTCGATCAACACAACCCCAACAGCGTTGAGGACATCCGCCGGCTGAGCCTGGAGGCGGGTATCCGCCGCGCCCGCCCCGCCCTGATGACGACCGCGACCACCATCCTCGCATTGATCCCCGTCCTGACCGCTACCGGACGCGGCGCGGACATCATGCTCCCCATGGCCATCCCGTCGGTCGGCGGGATGCTCGTCGCCGTGGTAACGATGTTCCTCGTCCCGGTCATGATCTGTGGGGCGGCGGAGATATCACTCAAGACAAGTCATACGGCCAGCAACTGATGACCGGCAAGCGCGATATCCATGCTAAACCTACCTACGCCGTCATCGGTTCTGGTGCGGTCGGTGCGTTCTACGGCGGGTGCCTGCAGCGTCTAGGCCGGGAGGTCCACTTCCTCTGCCACAGCGATTACACACACGTCAAACAGCACGGCCTGCGCGTCGACTCGATCAACGGTAACTTCACACTCCCCAAGGTCTACGCCTACTCAAACGTCAACGAGATGCCCCGATGTGACGTGGTGATCCTCGCGCTGAAGACCACGCACAACCACCTGCTGCCGGAACTTCTCCCCTCGGTTATCAAGAATGACGGCGTGGTGCTCGTTCTACAGAACGGCCTAGGCATCGAGCAGCAGGTCGCCGAGGTTGTTGGGGGTGATCGCGTGATGGGTGGGCTGTGCTTCCTGTGCTCAAACAAGATCGGGCCCGGGCATGTTAATCATCTGGACTACGGCCGGGTCGAGTTCGCCGACTACACGCCCGACGGGTCGCCCGCTGGGATCACCCCGCGGATGCGCAAGGTCGGCGGTGATTTCGATCGGGCCGGCAACGAGGTCGTCTATAACGAAGACCTGACGCTGGCGCGCTGGAAGAAACTGATCTGGAACATCCCGTTCAACGGATTGACCGT
This sequence comes from Phycisphaeraceae bacterium, assembly GCA_029260675.1. Classification (GTDB taxonomy): domain Bacteria; phylum Planctomycetota; class Phycisphaerae; order Phycisphaerales; family Phycisphaeraceae; genus JAJRRS01. The sequence continues at coordinate 14,019 of JAJDCV010000280.1, read as the reverse complement.
CGTACTGAATACCGACACCGCCGCCATCATGGCCGACCCCGATATCCGCAAACGGGCCTACACCCTGATGCTCGAGGTCCAGGCCGCGGCCCGCGCCTGTGTCGGCCGAGAGATCGAGGACAGCTTCGTGCAGATGATGCTTGACTGGACCGAGAAGATGGAGCCCTACCTCCCGAGCATGAAACTCGACCACGACGCCGGGCGACCGCTGGAAGTCGAAGCGATCTTCGGGAGCCCGCTCCGCGCCGCGCTGGGCGTGGGGTGTGACGTGCCGGGGCTTGCGGAAATCTACGAACGGCTGACCCTCATCAGCACAAGCAGTTAATCCACCGCATATACGATGGGTCGCTTGGGTCATCTATCTTCATACATCACCGCCACACCCCGAAACAGATACCCCAGGTGATCCACCGGCCAACTCTCCAGGCCCATGTCGGGGTCGGCGATCAGGACGCGGTCTTGATGATCGGGGTCCATGCCCATGAAGACGACGTCGTGGTAGATCCCGGTCGGCCAGTTGTTGTCGCGGCCAAACGCGCTGGCGGTGTGTGACTGACCGTATCTGGGCAGACCGACCAGGATGATCGCCGGGTCGGTGCGCCTGAGTAACTCGCCCATCGTGATGTGCCCGATCATGGCGTTGCGTGCCCTGCCCCTGCTTGGTTCGTGCCAGTTTGATCGCCTGAGACTCGGTGACTTGCGCGCCGTAGGTCCGCATCAACGTGACGACCGAAGCGGCTGAGCAGGTGTAATCGCTGGTCTGCCGGCAGACGCCGTTCCCGTCCACCACAGTCGCACCCGATCCCGCCAACGGGGCGAGCTGGTAGCCATACGGGTGGAACGACATCAAGAACAGCAACCCACACCACACCGCCATCCGCAGCCGTTGTCGACGGGTTTTGACGAACGCAAAGGCGCAGGGGACGAACAGCGCAATCGTCGCCGGGTAGAAGTTCGAGTAGAAGGCCATGTCGCTGAAGGGGACCAGCCCAACCACGACATCCGGCCGAACGGCGAGCAGCACGGCCAGCACACAACTCACCCCGGACAGACCAATCCCGATCAACGCCGTCCGTTTGTGCTTGGATAAGAGCCATCCAACGGCTCCAGCCAGAATCAGGATAAACAGATTGCCGAGGATGTGAATGGTCGGCATCAGATACCCCGCATACAGACAACAAACCGGGCAGATACGCGGTATTCTAGGCGCGCCTGACGCCGTAGACAGCCCTATTGACGCCACCGGCTAAAACCACGACAATCCCCCTCCCTGTCGAGATACCGGTGCCGTATGGGAACGGCGCCAGGCGTGGGTCGGCAGGGCACACCGTTCAAACCCCCCGCCCCCTACCATCCCAGACCGACGAGCAACCCTTTAATAGACAGGAGCTGGGGTTATGGCTGAAGACAAGACCGCCGTGGCAGACAAGGCCGCCGAAGAGACCAAGCCGGAGCAGACCGTGAAGATCGAGGACGCCGGGCCCGCGCTCAAGCGTCTGTCGGTCGAGTTGCCCGAGTCCCGGATCATGGAAAAGATCGAATCGATGTACACGGAGCTGCGTGACGACGCGGTGCTTCCCGGTTTCCGACGTGGCCGTGCGCCCCGGCGGCTGCTGGAAAGGCGATTTAAATCAACGATGGGCGATCAGCTCAAGGGCCAGCTCATCAGCGAGAGCTACACCCAGGCGATCGAAGACGAGGGGCTGGAAGTCATCGGCGAGCCGGATGTAAAAGACATGGACAAGATCGAAGTCCCCGAGAAGGGTTCGCTCAAGTACGTCGTCGAGGTCGAGATCGCGCCCAAGGTCGAGCTCCCGAATTTCGACAAGATCAAGGTGAACAAGACCGTGCACGAGGTGTCCGACGCCGACGTCGATACCGAGATCGACACCTACCGAGAGCGCTTCGGCAAGCCGACGACGGTGGAAGACGGCAAGGCCAAGGAGGGCGACTACCTGTTCACGGATGTCGTCGTGCTTGCCGGCAAGGACGCGGGCGAGGATGCAGAAACCCTGCACGACGCGCCCGACAGCTACGTACTCGTACCCGGCAAGACCGCCGAGTACAAGGGCCACGTCGCGGGGATCGTGGTCGAAGACCTGGGCAAGCTTCTCAAGGGCAAGACGGCCGGGGACGTCGAAACGATCTCGATGAAGGGCCCGGCGGGTCACGAGAACGAGGAGATCAAAGGCCAGCCGATCACCGTCAAGATCACGATCAAGAAGATCGAGCGTGTCGAGCCGGCCCCGGTCGAAGACCTGCCTGCGATGATGGGTGTCGAGTCGGTGGATGACCTCAAGTCGCGCGTCAAGGAGATGCTCGAGCAACGCCACGATCAGAACGGACGCGCGGACATGCACAAGCAGGTCGCCGACTACCTTGCGGAGAACGTGGAGTTGGAGTTGCCCAAGGGCGTCACCGGGCGTCAGACCGCCAGGGTGCTGCAGCGCCAGCAGATGGAGCTTGCCTACCGCGGCGTGCCGGAGGAAGAGATCGCCCAGCAGATCGCCGAGGCCCGTGAGGGTTCGGAGGAGGAGGCGATCCGTCAACTCAAGCTGTTCTTCATCCTGGACCAGGCGGCGAAGGATCTGGATGTGCAGGTCAACGAGAACGAGATCAACGGGCGGATCGCGATGATGGCCCAGCAGCAGGGCAGGCGCCCCGAGAAGCTCCGCCAGGAGATGCACAAGCAGGGCCAGATCGAGCAGCTCTACCTGCAGATCCGCGAGCAGAACGTGATGGACCAGATCATCGAGAAAGCCACCGTCACCGAGGTCAAGGCGACCGACGACGCCAAGCCGGCCGCGAAGAAGAAGGCCCCGGCCAAGAAGACGACCAAGAAAAAGACCACGAAAAAGAAGGCTGAATAAAGGACCGGCCGTCTGCCCCCGCATACAATCCGGTATCGGGGCATGCGCTGAATCAGTCGGGTGTTCTGCTGCGCGTGTGATGTGAACACGGCCGGTTACGGTGAGTTCACGAAGACGTTTGAGATGTAGTGGGTTGATCCGTGCGAGTCACACCCACACATGGGGCGACCAGCCATGATTGTTGCATTGCTCAACCAGGCACTATTTGCTCAGCAAGGACTGTTGCGGTTGCTGGGGCAGACGCCCCGCCTGGAACGTGCGAACGACAATCTGAGGTTCTACCTCACGGCCCTGGCGATCGCCTTCATCGTGATCGCGGTGGTTGCCGCGATTGCTCGCAAGTACCTGGCCGGTGGGATCGAGTCTGATGACGGCGAGGCGATCTTCGACTTATCGGAACTACGCCAACAGCACCGTGATGGCCAGCTTACCGATGACGAATACCTCGCCGCACGCGCCGCTGCGTTGAACGTCGGCGGCACCTACCTCGGCAATGACTTACCGCGGGCCGACCCAGGCGCCGATCCCACCCCCCGGCCGGCAGGTGGGGCCGGAGTCGATCTGGGCCCCGAGCTTCTGGACACCTCCAAGACAACGCCCAAGACCCCCGAAGAATCCGATAACTCCGATGATGCCCCCCCGGCGGATGACACCGAGCCAAAAGACTGAAAATATGCGGGTAATAACCTGTTTCGGACCCGCCCCGCGGCCCTTGAATAGGCTATGATGTACCGCGAAACCTGTGGAACCGATCAGGATCGTACAAAGACCCGGATGTCGCGCAAGCCTAGACGAAGGTCGCACTAACGATGCACAAGCATCTGGACGATCTTTCAAATACCGGCTGCCGATGGGCCGACCGACACGATCCGATGCGGTCGTCTCCCGTTGTCACCGATTTTCGTAACAAGAGACACTAGACCATGCCCAACAACAAGAATGGTGGAAAAGACGGGCGTGGCCCCGGTGATGGCGACGAGAGCGGCGAGGGCCTGACCAGCGACAGCGGGTTCAAGGGCCGGCGTGTCACCACCTGTTCATTCTGCGGCAAGAGCTCCCGGGAAGTCGGCCCGATGGTCGAGGGTCCCAACGACGTCTATATCTGCGCCAACTGCACCGACCTCTGCCAGAACATCTTCAAGCAGGAGCGCCGCCGCGTGCAGTCCGGCCGACCGAGCATCGGGTCCATCCCGACGCCCCGCCAGCTCAAGGAGTTCCTGGACCAGTACGTCATCGGCCAGGACATCGCCAAGCGCGCCCTGAGCGTCGCCGTCCACAACCACTACAAGCGGCTGACCGCCAGCGAGAAAGAAACGCCCGTCGAGATCGACAAGTCCAACGTCCTGCTGATCGGCCCGACCGGTTCCGGCAAGACGCTGCTGGCACGGACCCTGGCGCGGACACTCAACGTCCCGTTCGCGATCGGTGACGCGACCACACTCACCGAGGCAGGCTACGTCGGCGAAGACGTGGAGAACCTGCTGCTGAAGCTGCTGCAGGCCGCGGACTACGACCTTGAAGCGGCGCAGCGCGGGATCATCTACATCGACGAGATGGACAAGATCGGCAAGACCAGCCAGAACGTTTCGATCACACGCGACGTCTCCGGCGAGGGCGTGCAGCAGGCGTTGCTGAAGATGCTCGAGGGCACCGTCGCAAACGTCCCGCCGCAGGGCGGGCGCAAGCACCCCGAGCAGCAGTACATCCAGATCGACACCAGCAATATCCTCTTCATCTGCGCCGGCACGTTCGTCGGGCTCGAAGAGACTATCCGCAAGCGACTGGGACGTAAGTCCATCGGGTTCGCCAGCGAACAGAACGGGGAAAAAGACACCGAGGACATGGCGACGTTGCTCGCACAGGTGACCGCCGAGGACGTCCTGGAATACGGGATGATCCCCGAACTCATCGGGCGGCTGCCGGTGCTCACCCCGCTGATGCCCCTGGACGTCAGCGCCATGGTCCAGATCCTCACCGAGCCCAAGAACGCACTGATCCGTCAGTACCAGTTCTTCTTCACCATGGAGAACGCCGAGCTGGAATTCACCGACGCGGCGCTTGAGAAGCTGGCCAAGAAGGCGATCTCACGCAAGACCGGTGCCCGTGCGTTGCGGAGTGTCATGGAAGAGATGATGCTGGAGTTTATGTACGACCTGCCCGAGATGAACAATGAGGGTGCGAAGTACGTAATAGATGCGGCCGCGGTAGACGGCCAGAAGCAGTTGGCGGACATGCGGGTACCACAGAAGGAATCAGCCTGACCCGGGCCCGAGACGGGCACATCCGCCCCATCACTGGGGCACACGCTTTTCTCGCCCAGCGGTTCCGTCCCATCGGTGCACGGGAGGCGAGGCCCGTGCACGTCACGCCGGCCGCTCCCGGGTGATAGCAGACCGGGATAGGGACCGCGCGTCCAGCAGGGGAAGTAACAGCCTATGAAACGAAGCATCTCCATCCGTCTGGGCATATGTCTGACCACCCTGATCGTCACCGCTGGGGTCCTCATGGCACCCGCGCAGCGGCAGGCCTCGGCCAACACCGTCCCCGCCGACCCGGACACACTGGCGGAACGCGGCCGTTTCGATGAGTTGCTGACCCACCTGAAGTCCGCCACGCCAATCTCCCAGAACGACGCCGTCCAAAGCCTGATCGACGATCTGGAACGCTTCCAGAAAAACGACACCCATCGTACACAGCAGAGGCGTGAAGCATTCGACGAGGCCATCGCTGAGCTCGAGGAATACGCCGCAAGCCAGGAGCTTGAGAGATCCCTGATCGCCGCGGTGAAATCCCACGGGCTCGCTGACGACCCCGACACCCTGCTGCGTGACCCACGGATCGTCTCGCTGGTCAACGAAACGCTGGCCAAGGCCGGGCAGGCCAAAGCCGATCATAACTGGCTCGAAGCGCTCGCGCTCTACCGCGCCCTGGACCTGCTGTTCGAGGCCAGCAACACCTACCAAGACGAGGTGGACCAGGCGGCAAAACACATCCGCGTGCTCCAGCTCTACGCCCCAAATAAACTCGAAAGCCTGTACGACGACCGCGCAATACGCCGCGGCGACAAGGACAACGGCGAAGATACCGTCAAGCTCGAAATCGAAGACTGGCAGTCCCGGCTCAAAGGCGTCCGGCTGTCCATGCTCAGGCAAACCATCCGCTACGCCGCACGCAAGCACGTCGCCAGGCAGGACCTCGCCCCGCTGATCCGCGGCGCGATCGACTCACTGATCGTCATGCTGGACACCAAGGGCCTGGAAGAATCGTTCCCCGCGTTCGGTAACGAGGCCGATCTCGGCCGGTTCCGAGACTACCTGGCACGCCTGAGCGCCTCGCTCCAGGAGCCCGGCAAGTCGATCAACGTCATCGAGGCCAGCACCATCATCGACCGGGTCATCAAGACCAACGAGCAGACCCTCGACCTCCCCGAAGAGGTTATCGTCCACGAGATGGCGGAGGGCCTGACCGGGACGCTCGACGAATTTTCATCCGTGATCTGGCCTGAGGAACGTGAGTCGTTCAGCCGCAGCACGCAGGGCAACTTCTCGGGGATCGGCGTGCAGATCTCCCGGCGCGACGGCCGGCTGCTCGTGGTCAGCCCGCTTGAGAACACCCCCGCCATGCGCGCGGGGCTCAAGGCCGGCGACATCATCGCTCACGTCGAGGGCACGAACACCGACACCTGGAGCCTTAACCGGGCCGTCCATGAAATCACCGGGCCACGCGGCACGCAGGTCCGCCTCGGTATCGAACGGCCCGGCGAACCCGAGCTGATCGAGTATGTCATCACACGCGACAAGATCGAGATCGAATCGATCCGTGGCTGGACCCACAAACCCGAGGGCGGCTGGGACTACTGGATCGACCGCGACAACCGCATCGGGTACATCCGGCTCTCGCAGTTCATCCCACAGACCGCGGACGACCTGGACGCCGCGATCGAGCAGATGCAGGAGGACGGGCAGATCAACGGGCTGATCCTCGACCTGCGGTTCAACCCAGGCGGGCTGCTCAGCTCAGCCATCGACGTCAGCGACCGTTTCATCATCGAGGGCCCGATCGTCTCGACCGTCGACGGCAACGGGCACCACTCCCCGGCGAACAAGGCACACCGCCTGCGCACCTACCCCAACTTCCCCATGACCGTCCTGATCAACCAGGGATCGGCCAGCGCAAGCGAGATCGTGTCAGGTGCCTTGCAAGACTATCACCGCGCGACCATCATCGGCTCGCGCAGCTTCGGCAAGGGCTCCGTCCAGGACCTGTTCCCGCTGACCAGCAACGGCGCGGCTTACCTCAAGCTCACCACCCAGTACTACATGCTCCCGCTGAAGCGGATCATCCACCGCAAGCCCGACGCCACCGAGTGGGGCATCGAGCCGGACCTGAACGTCAACATGACCGCACGCCAGGTCGCCGACGCGCTGCAGCTGCGTCAGGAAGCCGACATCATCCGCGACGGGGATTCGCCCGTGCTTGCCGACGAGACCAAGCCCTGGGCCGCCGCCGAGTTCCAGGTCCCCGGCGGGATACGCAAGGTCATCAAAGCGCCGGCCGCCGCCGATGTCGAAGCCGACCCGCAGGCACAAGACATTGACCCTGACACGAGTTCCGAAGATCAATCCGGGCAAGACGTGACCGACGGACAGGTCGCCACCGCCGACACACCCGAGAAGGTCCTGGTCGAGATCGAACAGCCCAAGCCGGCCTTGCTGCTGGATCTGGGCCTGGACTCACAGCTCGAAACCGCCCTGCTCGTGCTCAAGACCCGCCTGGCCTCGCCGCATATCAAGATGGCCCAGGTTCAAGAACCCGCCACCGCCAGCCCGTAGTACGGCACAGCATCCGCGCACCGAACTCGACCGCACCCCAACGCATCCTCCGCCTCGGTCGCTTCGGCGGCTGTCGACTCCCATGCGTTTCCCACGCGCCTTGCATCGCCTCCCTGCCGCTGCGATACCCGAACCCCGACACCCGATACCCGATCCGATACAATCTTAGCCATGCCCGGTAACAGCTTCGGACAACTCTTCCGCATCACGACAGCCGGCGAGAGCCACGGCCCGGGAAACGTCTGCATCATCGACGGCGTACCGCCCGGCCTGGAGCTATCCGAGGCCGACCTCACACCCGACCTGGCCCGGCGTCGTCCCGGCCAATCCAAGATCACCACCCAACGCGATGAGCCCGATCACCCGCAGATCCTCTCGGGCGTGTTCGAGGGCAAGACCACCGGCACGTCCATCGCCATCCTCATCGAGAACCGGGACCAGCGATCCCGGGACTACGGCGACATCCACCACAAGTACCGCCCGGGCCACGCCGACTACACCTTCGACGCCAAGTACGGCCGACGCGACTACCGAGGCGGCGGACGATCCAGCGCCCGCGAAACCACCGTCCGTGTCGCCGCAGGTGCGGTGGCCAAGAAGCTGCTCGCCCAAGCCCACGGCATCCAGATCGTCGGCTTCGTCACGCAGGTCGGAGACATCACCGCCACTATCCCTGCCCCCGAAGCTGTCACGCTTGAGCAGGTCGAATCGAATATCGTCCGCTGCCCCGACAACGAAGCGGCTACCCGGATGATCGAGTTGATCGAAAAAGTCCGCAGCGAACGCGATTCGATCGGCGGCGTCGCACAGATCGTCGCGACCCACGTCCCGCCCGGCTGGGGCGAACCGGTCTTCGACAAACTCAAGGCCGACCTGGGCAAAGCGATGTTCAGCCTCCCCGCTGTTCTCGGCGTCGAGTACGGCATCGGCTTCGGCTGCGCCACACTACGGGGCACTGAAAACAACGACCTCTTCACCACCGACGACGCTGGCAACGTTATCACCACAACCAACCGTCACGGCGGCATGCTCGGCGGCATCTCCTCGGGCCAACCCATCGTCCTGCGATGCGCTGTCAAACCCACCAGCAGCCTCCCCCAGGACCAACAGACCGTCACCACCGACGGCAAGCCCACCACCATCTCAACGAAGGGTCGCCACGACCCCTGCCTGCTCCCCCGCTTCATCCCCATGGCCGAAGCGATGACCGCGATTGTCCTGGCCGACCACATGCTGCGACAGCGGGCACAACGCCTCACTTGATACGGGTGAAGCCCAATGAAGCAAGAACTTCGGGACCGGGTTGATCACGAGATTGCAAACGGACGAATCTGGCGGGCAAAAGAGATACTTCGCGGGTCTTTCTCGGGTGACTTTGACCCGGACCGTTGCGAAGCTTACGGCCAAGTCCTCTTGCAAATGAACGATCTCAAGGAGGCCGGTAGCTACCTCTTCGTGTCGGGGGAACGCAAGCCGGGGTACCTGGCCGCGATCGACATCTTCATGGAGCATTTCGTTACCATGAAGTCGAAGAACCGCCTGCTCTCACTGCCGGGGCGCATCCACCGTGTTAACGTCGATGACTGGCCCACCAATTTGGTAGACGAACTAAATCGACTTGGTTTTATAGATGAAATCCGAAAATATCAACGAGGCCATATCATTCATTCTCCTAGTCGGAAATGGACAGGGCGAATGGCAGAAATAGGTTGTGGCACGCTGATCATAACCCTTACTCTCCTGGCCATAGTAGGCCTGTTCACTGTGATAAATCTTCTCGTAAGCATGTGATGATTGTTAGCCTCGGTTTTTACTAACCACCTGATGCTTTGTCGTAACTGTATGCGCATCCTCCTCCAACGAGTCAGCCGGGGTTCGGTCACGGTCGATGGCGAAGTCATCGGCGAGGTGGGGTTGGGGTATGTGTTGCTGGTGGGGGTGGGTGAGGGGGACACGCAAGCAGAGGCGGACAGGCTGGCGGAGAAGGTGGTGAATCTTCGTTTGTTCCCGGATGGGGATGGGAAGTTTGATCGGTCGCTGTTGGATGTCGGGGGCGGGGCGTTGGTGGTGTCGCAGTTCACGTTGTATGGGGATGCGAGCAAGGGTCGACGGCCGAGCTTTGTGGGGGCGGCGCGGCCGGGGGTGGCGGAGCCGTTGTGTGATTATTTTGCCGAACGGTTGAGGGGTCTGGGTGTAGGGGTTGTAACGACTGGGCGGTTTGGCGCGATGATGACGGTTGAGCTTGTCAACGAAGGTCCGGTGACGCTGATGCTGGACAGCGATGATTTGTAGACGCTTATAGCGGCTGTAAGACGTGGCATGTTATCGGCCGGTGGAGTCAAGCGGGGGCTGCCTGACGGTGTGGAGGGGGGATCAATAATCACCGATGAATTGGTATGGCCGGTGCCCTGTCTATGGGGCACGCGGCTTCTATGCCGGCGTCTTTCGAGGAGGAAGCATTTGTCACAGGGAAGTAAAACCATCCTGATCGTGGACGATGAGGCGCATATCGTGCACATCATCCGATACAAGCTCGAACGGGAGGGCTATCAGGTGGTGACGGCTGGGGATGGGCAGGAGGCGTACGACCTGGCGCAGACGGTGGAGCCGGACCTGATCGTGACGGACTATCAGATGCCGGTGCTCAGCGGGTACGAGATGTGTGTGAAGCTGCACGAGTCAGAGGTGACGGCGGACACGCCGGTGGTGATGGTCACGGCCCGGGGGCACAAACTGTCTCCCCGTGAGCTGGCGGAAACAAACATCCGGCAGATGATGTGCAAGCCGTTCAGCGCACGCGAGCTGCTGATTGTGGTGAGTGAATTACTGAATGAAGCCGGCGGGGGCGAATCGGTGGAAGGTGCAAACGCGGCGTGACCCAGGCCACACCTGAACAACCCGACGCCGGCCGACACAGCGATCTGGCAAAGCGATGCCGATCGCTGCGGCTGGCGTGTTGGCATATCCAGGCGGGGTCTGAGCATCTGATCGAGCCACAGGACCCCGGCGACGGCGGGCGGTGGCTGCGTTCGGCGGCGGTGCGCGATCGGGTCTGGGCGCTAGGTGTTCGATGGCTGGTAGAGGAAGACCCTCAGCCGGTGGAGCTTGAGCCGGGTTGCTGGGCGTTGCCCGCGGTGGGATTTGAAAACCGCCGGGTGACGGGGGTGGTGATCGGTGTGACGTTTGAGCCCGGCGTGTTTGAAGGGCCGTGGTTCGGGTCGGGCTGTCAGAAGGCCGGGGTCGATCCGGCGGTAGCACGCACCGACCTGGACCGCTATACCGTGAAGGGCCCAGCGGATTCCACGCTACTCACCGCTGCGCTACGGCAATCGGTCCAGGACCAAGCCCAGATCTGCCGAGACGCCGAGACGATCGATCAGTTCAGCGAACAGCTGCTGGACACCTACGAAGAGATGAATCTGCTGTTCCGCATCGCGCGGATGATGAATAGCCTGGACGATCCCGAGGATATGATCCCGACCTTTTGCAACCAGATCCTGCCGGTGCTTGCTTTCCAATGGATCGTGGTGAGGTTCTGGGAGCACCGGTGCAAGATCCCGGGTCTGACCGGCCGGCTGGTGGTCGCGGGGGAGTTGCCGTGCGACACCGATACGTTCAACCGCGTCGTGGTCGATCAGTTTGAGGACAAGACGCGCGATGACTGGACACGGCTGCTGGAACCGTCTTCCCAGGGGATCGCCGCGATGGTGGGTTCGGAAGTCGTGGTCGAGCAGGTCACGCACGACGACGAGGTGGTGGGCGTGCTGCTGGCGGGCAACAAGGCCGGCGCGTGCCCGATGGAGAGCGACGTGACCAGCGGGGAGATGATGTTCCTGGAGGCGGCGGCCAACCTGCTGGGCGTCTTCCACGAGAACATCGCCCGGTTCGACGAGCAGAAGCAGCTGTTCATGGGGACGCTCCAGGCGCTGACCGCGTCGATTGATGCGAAAGACGAATACACCCGTGGCCATTCCGAACGGGTCGCCTACATGGGCGCTAGGCTGGCCGAGGCGATGGGGATGGACGCCAAGGAAGTCGAGCTTGTCCATACGATCGGTCTGGTCCACGACGTGGGCAAGATCGGCGTGCCCGAGGCGGTGCTGTGCAAGGCCGGCAAGCTGACCGACGAGGAGTTTGATCAGATCAAACGCCACCCGGTGATCGGCTACAACATCCTCAAGGGGATCCCGACGATCGACCCGATCCTTCCGGGCGTGCTGCACCACCACGAACGCTGGGACGGTCGGGGCTACCCGCACGGGCTCAAGGGCGAGAGCATCCCCCAGATCGGTCGGCTACTGGCGCTGGCGGACACCTTCGACGCGATGAGTTCGACAAGGTCGTACCGCCCGGCGATGCCCCGGGAGACCGTGCTGGAAGAGATAAAAAACTGCTCGGGGACCCAGTTCGACCCGGCGCTGGCGCCGCTGTTCATCGAGCTGGACTTCAGCGGGTACGACCGGCTGGTCGCCAAGCACGGCGCGGCGGCCCGGTCGGCGGCGTGAGGTGGGAATATGAAACGGGAAAGGCGGGACACGGCGATCTGCAAAAAGCCCGCTAAACCGCAAGCGTGCCATTTAACGCGTAGGTGATGTCGATCGCCGGGTGTGGCGTCGGGTCAGTTAACGACACGCTTCCACGTGCCGGGCTGGACAGTACCGTCGCCGTTGAGGGTGACTTCGAGGATATAAGTTGCCTGCCCGACGTTGCCCGTCCCTGTGAGTACGACCGGGTCGGTGGTGTTATTAAATAGGTCGCCATCGACAGGGTCCATCAATGCAGCCGTAAACGTCCCATTACCGAATGGCACATTAGTCAGGTATCCAGACCCGTAGATCACGCGCCACGTGGTGGGGTACGTCACGATCCCCCATAAAATCCGGTCGACGGCGGTCCGTGCAAGCTCCCGGGCCTGGATCATGTCGGTCGACGCCGTGGTCGCACGCCGCTGGACCCGCGCCGCCATCAGCGACGATATCCCGATCACCGCCACCAGAAGAGATGCGCCCAGAACCAGGACGTAGACCGAGCCCCGATGACGCGCGTCGTGGCCGCATATTATGTGTCTACCCGCTTCCATGTCCAGCGTCTTTCGGTTTGGTATTAAGGGGCCGGCCATCCGATGGTGCGTATGGCCGAGAGCTTCGTAACCACACGATCGTTGTGCGTCACGGCTACATCGATCCGCTTGATCCCTGTATCGGAAGCATTTTCCTTGCTGAGGTCAGATGATTTGGCCCAACACACGGTCACCGCTCGGCCCCAGCCGGCGAGGTCGGGGATGTCCGTGCCGTCCTTATTCTGTGGCGGGCTCTTGGACCAACTGTCGTAGTCATCGATATCGTCCCACATCGACCGCTCGCCGCCGTTCTCCCCGGCCTCCCGGCCGAACCCCGGGGTATCGACCGGCTCCTGGTAATACTGGCTGAGTATCTCGGCCATCAGGTCTTCGGCAAGCCCCGGCCCGATCGCCTGCTCGGCGTTGCGCGACTGAGACACCCGTGACGCCCCGACCGTGTTCAGCGCCGCGACCAGCATCAGCCCGACGATCAGCATCGACATCACCGCCTCGACGAGGGTAAAGCCCCTGCGCCCCCCACCGCGGTGGATAGATATCCGCGGGACGGATTCGGCGATCTCTGGACTGGTTAACGAGTCTCGTTTCATGTTCATGGCATCTGAGGTTGGTTGAGTGCGGTCACAGCCGTGCGCACCCGCGATGACGGGTCGTTGCCCGGGTTGAGCGTGATCGTCACGGACCGCAGCAGGTTGATCGGTGGCTGGGGTACGGCAGTGGTGTACGTGCCGTAGACGTAGAACAGCAACGATTGGTCAGAAGCCGCACTGCTCCATGACCAGACCGGCCCACCCTCCGACAGGCCCGGGTCTGGTGAAACCACATTTTTGGTTTGATACCGGAGTTGTGCGGGCCTGCCGATGTTATTGGAGAAGGTGACGTATAAACCCTTGCCTGCCGCCTGGGAACCGTTACTAATAAATAGGACCTCAAGCCACTGGAAGCTGCCGGTAAGAACTCCCGCGGCCAATGTGGCCGAATCGACGACGGTACTGCTGGGTTGCGAATCACCCGTAATAGGAATGCACAGTTTAATGTCTGTCGGGAGTACGTCGTTGTCTTGCTTGGCCATGAACTTTAAACGGGTTACGGACCATGTGACCGCATCGGCTGGCAGTGTCGGTCTGAAGTACTGGCCCCACCATGTAACGCTGTGGACGTGGGCCGCACCCAAGTTGCTGAGGCTGTCGTAGCTGCTCAACTCCACCTCGGCGCTATCAACCAGGGCGTCGGGCTGGCT
>JAJDCV010000279.1 GCA_029260675.1 Phycisphaeraceae bacterium | reverse complement strand
GACGTGGATGGTTTCGGTGGAGCCGACGGGCTCGAAGGCTTTTTCCTGAAGGACGCGGAGGAGCTTGAGTTGAAGCGCGGGGGTGGCGGAGTTGATCTCGTCGATGAAGAGGGTCCCGCCGTCGGCTGCGAGGCACTTGCCGGGCTTGTCGGCGTCTGCGCCGGTGAAGGCGCCCTTGACGTGGCCGAACAGCTCGCTTTCCAGGAGGGTTTCGGGGATCGAGCCGCAGGCGAAGGTGATGAACGGGCCGCCGGAGCGTGGGCTCATGGTGTGGATAGCCCTACCGACCATGGACTTGCCTGTGCCGGATTCGCCGGTGACCAGGACGGTGGTCTTGCTCTCGGCGACGGTTTCTACAAGGTCGTAGACCTTCTGCATCCGGTAGTCGTTGCCGACGAGGTTGCCCATGCCGAAGCGTTCACTGAGCTGAGTCTTCAGGGACTTGTTTTCATGGACGAGGGTGTGCTGGTTGACGGCCTTGTTGACCGCGAGGCGGAGCTCATCATCGACGACGGGCTTGGTGAGGTAGTCAACCGCGCCGAGCCTGACAGCCTCGACGGCCGAGTCGATCTTGCCGAAGCCGGTGACGACGATGGGGACGACCGATTCGTGGTCCTTGCGGACGCCTTTGAGCAGTTCCATGCCGTCGCAGCGGGGCATATTCATGTCGGCGATGAGGATGCCGAAGCCGCCACCGGCTTTTTGGTTGGCGTCGTCGAGCATGGTCAGGGCTTCCTTGCCGTCGCACGCGGTGGCGGTGGCGTAGCCCTCGCGTGTGAGGAAGTCGGCGAGGCTGTCTGCGACGATCGGGTCGTCGTCCACGATGAGGATGCGTGCTTGTTCGGGCATAATGGTTGTCTGTTTATGTGGCGTCTTAGGTGACGTCTTAGGTAGCGTCTGCGGGGTGGATGATCTGGCCGTGGGGTGTGAGGCTGGTCAACGGGCAGCGGAGGGTGAGCTGCGCGCCGCGTGGGGGTCGGGGGGACAGTTCCAGTGTGCCGTCGAGGCTGCGTGCGATCTGGTCGCTGAGCGTCAGGCCCAGGCCGTGGCCGTGGGGCTTGGTCGTTTGGCCGAGGCGCAGTCGGCCTTGTGCGTCGTGGACGGAAGGGGCCGGCCCGGGTCCGTTGTCGCTGACGGTCAGGTGGAGCTGTTCGGCTTGTAGCCATGCGGTGATGTCGATCCAGTGAGGCCCGGGGATGGATGGCGGGTCCGCTTCTGCGATCGCTTCGATGCTGTTGCGCAGGGCGTTGGCGACGATGGGGAAGATCGGGCCGGCGGGGATTTCGGCTACGTCGATGCCGAGGGTCAGGCTCAATTCGATCTCGTGGTGCGCAGCGGAGGGCTGGTGCAACTCGATAGCCTGGTCGAGCATCTGGGTGAGTGTCTGGGATTGATCGAACATCTCGCGGGGCTTGGGGGCATACTTCATCCAGGCGTGTATCAGGGACGCCATCTGCCGCATCGCCCGGTCGGTTGTCTGGAGCCGGGCGAGCAGGGCTTGGGGTGTGTCCTGGGGGGCTTTTTCACTGCCCGGGCGGCCGGGCTTCGTGGGAGTGTCTTCGCGCAGCGTGTTGATCGCGATACCCAGGTGCCGCAGCGATCCATCTAATAGATTCGCCAACTCGTGCGCCAACTGGTCGGCGGGGCTGGGTGGGGCGTGGGGGCGCTGTGGGCCGGGGCCCGGGCGGTCGGTGTTGTGGTTTGTGTGCGACATCCTGTTAGGGATATCGAACCATGGCGGGTCGCGGTTAAGCGCCACGTCGCGGAAACGCAACACGTTGAGAAGGTTGGGACGGTGCATCCATGCACCACGGGCAGGGGCGGGGTGTTATCGGGCTTGTCAGGCGGCTTCGGAGTCTGGGCCGGCTTCCGATTCGGAGCTGTCCTGCTCGGTCCAGTTGGCGCTGGGCCAGTCCGCGGGGAGGTCGTCTCGGCCGTGGTGGCTGATCCGGCAGCGTCGGATGCCTGCGCCGTGGACTTTCATCAGGGCCTTGTTGACCAGCTCGCTGGTGAGTTGGTCGGGCTCGTCAATTTTGCTCAGGCAGACGTTCAGCTCGCAAGACCGCCCGGCGGCGTGCATGCCGATGACGGCGGCGACGATCGTCTCGCCATCCTTCGCCAGCAGGCTGACCTGGGGATCGATGGTGTCCGGTTCCAGCGTGCAGCCGATGGATTTGGCGAAGTCCACCGCGGCTTGCAGGCCTTCTGGGCGGAGTTGTGAGATCGTCACGGGCATGGCGATATTCCTATGGCGGCGCAGGGAATGGGCGCGCCGCTACGGGGCTATCGGCACAAAAGTACCAACGGTTTGGCACAGGTATCTGTGCCTCTTGTGCCTTTTGTGGCTATCTTCGGCCGCGGAGGCATGGCCGGGGTTGGCCACGAAGAGGCACAAAAGACACAAAAAGGCAGGGTACTACGGTGGTGACGGCTCGGCGTGGTTTCAGGACAACCCAAGCGCTTCGGCGTCACGGTCCGATAGGGTCCCGCCGTCGCTGCGAGGTTTGGCTGTGCCGTCACGCTTCCAGGAACGCTCGCAGCGGGGCTGGTCACGCAGGTCGTCGACGGTGACGGTGTCGATTGATTCATCGAACGCGAACCGGCTGACGCCGCAGAGGTC
>JAJDCV010000278.1 GCA_029260675.1 Phycisphaeraceae bacterium | reverse complement strand
AGACCCCAGACCCTAGACCCCAGACCCTAGACCCCAGACCCTAGACCCCAGACCCTAGACCCCAGACCCTAGACCCCAGACCCAATATCCCCATGCCCAATCCAACCTACGACCTCGTCATCATCGGTGCCGGCCCCGGGGGGTACGTCGCAGCGATCCGTGCGGCTCAGCTCGGCCTGAACGTCGCCTGTGTCGATAAGAACAAGCAGCTCGGCGGCACCTGCCTCCGCGTCGGCTGCATCCCCAGCAAGGCGCTGCTCGAATCGTCGAATCTTTACGAACAGACGTCGAAGCATCTGGGTGTCCACGGCATCGAGGTCAAGGGGGTCTCGCTTGACTACCCGGCGATGCTCAAGCGCAAAGAGAATGTTGTCGCCACACTCTCCGGCGGGATCGCGGCGTTATTTAAGAAAAACAAGATCACCCACTACCTCGGCATGGGTTCGATTAATCCCGACAAGACCGTCACGGTCACCGACGACGCCGGCAAGACAAAGCATGTCGTCGCGAATAACATCTTGATCGCCACCGGTTCGCGGGCGGCGAGTATTCCGGGGGTTGATCTGTCGCTTGATAAGGTTGACACCAGCACCGAGGCGCTCAGTTACGACAAGCCGCCAAAGCACCTGGCCGTAATTGGTGCGGGCTACATCGGATTGGAGATCGGGTCGGTCTGGCGCAGGCTCGGGAGCAAGGTGACGGTATTGGAGTACCTCGACCGCGTGTTGCCGGGGATGGATGCTGAACTGGCCCGCCATGCCCACAAGGTATTCGAGAAGCAAGGCCTGCATTTTGAGCTGAAGAGCCGTGTCACGGGGGTGAAACCCGGCAAGCAGGGGGTGACGATCGAACGGGACGGCGCAGACCCGGTCAAGGCCGACCGCGTGCTGGTCGCTGTCGGACGCGCGCCCAACACCGAGGGGCTCGGCGTTGAGGATGTGGGGATCGAGCGTGACGACCGGGGTTACATCACCGTGGATGCTAACTACCAGACCAGTGTCGAGAGCATCTACGCGATCGGTGATGTGATCCCGACGCCGATGCTCGCGCATGTGGCTGAGGAAGAGGGGATCGCGTGTGTCGAGAAGATCGTCACGGGTTATGGGCATGTGGATTACAGCGTGATTCCCGCGGTCGTCTTCACGCACCCGGAGATCGCAAGCGTCGGCCGATCCGAAAGCGATCTCAAGGACGAGGCCCACGAATACAAGAAGGGTGTCTTTAACTTCCGGGGCAACGGCCGGGCTCACGCGATCGACCAGGCCGACGGATTCGTCAAGGTGCTCGCCGACAAGAAGACCGACCGCGTGCTGGGCGTCCACATCATCGGCCCCGACGCCGGCTCGCTGATCGCCGAGTGCACCTCGGCCATGCAGTACCACGCGACCCCCGAAGACATCTACCGCACCTGCCACGCCCACCCGACCCTCTCAGAAGCTGTCAAGGAAGCGGCGCTGGCGGTGGACGGGCGTGTGATTCATGGATGACGGCTTGGGATGGCAGCTAAGCACCCATCGCTTGTCCCGAATCGGGACATTTTCAGCGGATCTTACGCACACTCGGGACGTGTCCGGGCTTAGAATGTAGGTGTGGCGAGTGGCCTTGGCGCAGCAGTTAACCAGGGCCGTGCCACGGGAGGTGTCACATGACGGAATTAGATCACCTGCTTTATCTTCACGAAGAGATCATGCTGCTTGTCTTGCGTGATGAGCAGGGCACGATCGAGTTCGGCGCGTGGTACAACCAGGCCTTGGGTGCGGCCGTCTTGTCGGAGTTGTTGATCGCCGATCGGATCACAATCGACGAAGGCAAGAAGCACCTGGTTAATCTGTTGAGCGATCGGCCGATGGGCGATCCTGTGATCGATGAGTGTCTTGAGAAAATTGCTACAGCCAAGCGCCGCGCCTCGGCGACCAACTGGGTATCTCGTTTTGGCAACCTCAAGCAGCTCAAGCACCGCGTGGCACAGGGGCTTTGCCAAAAAAACATCCTTCGGGCTGACGAGGACAAGGTCTTGCTGCTGTTTAAACGGCGGATCTACCCCGAGATCAATCCCGCCCCCGAGCGGCAACTGATTGAGCGTTTGCACCAGGCGATATTCACAGAAGAGGAGCCTGATGATGTCCGGACGGTGGTGCTTGTCTCGTTAGCCAACGCATGCGATCTGCTGAAGTACACATTCGACAAGAAGCAGTTGAAGGGCAGGGCCAAGCGGATCGAGCAACTCAGCAACGGTGACGTGATTGGTTCGGCTGCGAAAGAAGCGATCCAAGCGCTGCAGGCAGCGGTCATCGCCGCCGCGACGGTTCCGGTGATGGTGTCGCACTGATTCAGATGCCGTTATCGGCCAAAGACAATTCACAGATCATTGTGATGAACTCATCATGGGTGGGGGCTGTTTTTTCCTTAGGGCTGAGCCAACCGTGTAAGTATTCATCGCGTGTTGGTTTTTCATAAGAGGCCTTGACACGGCGTCTTTATTTATTATCATGAAATGAAATAAATAGCGGCTAGGGCGGCCCTTTTGGACTAGTCGCAAGTGAATTAGACGTAAATCACTTATTTAAAGCATCTTAAGGCATATGTTATTCAACCCGCGACAACGCGCGATCTTGAGGATGGTCTACCGTCATGGTCAGGTCAGCCGGTCGTCTCTGCATGAGCAGACGGGGATCCGGCTGAACTCGATCGGGGAGGAGGCGTCGGAGCTGCTTGGGCGGGGTGTGTTGCGGGAATGCGATACCCAAGTGCTTGGGCGGGGGCGGCCGAGGGTGCCGTTGGAGATCGATCCGGGGGCGAGGCACGTGCTGGGTCTGGCGATGAGCCGAGGCGGCGTCCAAGTCGGGCGGGTGAGCCTGACGGGGAAGCTGGTCGGCGAGCCGATCTCACAGTCGACCCGTGGCGGGGAGGCGGCGCTGAAGACCGCGGTTGCTTTGTTGCGCGAGCACCTGGATGGCGACACGCTGGCGGTGGGTCTGACAGCGCCGGGGTTTATTGATCTGGCGACGCACATGATGCTGTTCAGCCCGACGGTCCCGACGGGCCGGTCTGTCGATCTTCAGCCGATCTACGACGCGGCGGGGCGTGTGCCGATTGCTTTGGAGAACGACGCGGTCGCGCTGGCTGCGCGGTGGGCGTTGACCCACCGGGTGGATGCGGAGACCGGCGGGGACGTGCTGATCGTTCGGCTGGGTGACGGCCGGCTGGGTTCGACGCTTTTGGTTAACGGCCGGCCTAACCGCGGGAGCGTGACCGGAGCGAATGAGCTTGGGCACACACGGCTTCCGGTGCAGGCACCCAAGTGTTTCTGCGGGCAGGTCGGGTGCCTGGAGCGGATCTGTTCAACTGAGTATCTCACGATGCGCGACGGGGGCGGCGCGTCGTTGGCCGAACGTGCGGGGGCGTATGACGGTACGGATACAACAATCAACGAGATGCTTGAGTTGCTGGCGACGGGGCTGTCGAACGCGGTGAACTTCACGCGTGTCAGCCGCCTGGTGCTCGCCAGTGAGCTGACCGCGTGCGAGGCGTTCACCCAGGCGCTGACCGACCGTGTCCGCGCACTGACGCTGCACCAGCTTGAGAGGCGTCTTAGGATCGATCTTTGGGACCGGACCGAGGCGCAGCCGGCCCGTATCGCGGCGAGCCTGGTGCTGGCGCACATGTATACCAGCCGGTGGGCGACGCTGATGACGGTCGGCGGGGAACTGCAAGAAACTTCACCTGCCCCCGCTGGGCAGGCCGACGCCATGCTGATGTAACGCATGGATTGATGTTTAGGACGGGCGATTTAGAGGAAAACAGGAACCAAGAGACATGACGACGATTAGTAACGACCCATCACGCTGCACACACGAGCGGATCCCCACGCGGGTGTTCGAGGACTCTGCGCAGGTCAGCCACGAGGTGGCCAGCCAGATCGCCGAGTTGATCAAGAGCCGCGCCGCGGAGGGCAGGATGTGCGTGCTGGGCCTGGCGACCGGGTCGACGCCGACCGAGGTATACGACGAGCTGATCCGGATGCACAACCAGGAAGGGCTTTCGTTTAAGAACGTGGTCACGTTCAACCTCGACGAATATTTCCCGATGCAACCCAATGAGCTGCAGAGCTACGTACGGTTTATGAGGGAGCATCTGTTCGATCACATCGACATCGATCCGAAGAACGTGCACATCCCCGACGGCACGCTGTCGATCGAGGAGGTGCCGCACTACTGCCAGGCGTACGAGAAGGCGATCAAAGACGCCGGCGGGATCGACATCCAGCTATTGGGTATCGGGCGGACCGGTCACATCGGGTTCAACGAGCCGGGCTCGGGCAAGGACAGCCTCACGCGGTTGATCTGGCTGGACCAGTTGACCCGGCAGGACGCCGCGAGCGATTTCTACGGCGTCGATCACGTGCCGTACAAAGCGATCACCATGGGCGTCGGCACGATCATGCAGGCCAAGCGCGTGCTGATGCTGGCGTTCGGTGAGGGCAAGGCCCCGATCATCCGCGAGGCGGTCGAGGGCGAGATCACCGAGCACGTCGCGGCGAGTTTTCTTCAGGAACACACGAACGCTCACCTTTATCTCGATGCGGCGGCGTCGGCGAAGCTCACACGGGTCCAGACGCCCTGGAAGTGTGGGTCGGTCGATTGGACAGCGAAGCTGATCCGCAACGCGGTGATCTGGCTGGCGATGAAGACCGACAAAGCGATCCTCAAGCTCACCGAGGAGGACTACAACGAAAACCACCTGCAGGACCTGATCGCTGAGCACGGGCCGTCGTACGACATCAACCTCAACGTATTCCGTTCGGTGCAGGCGACGGTCACCGGCTGGCCCGGTGGCAGGCCCGAGGACGCGCCGCTGCAGGTCGCCGGGCCACGTAACGTCGCCGATGATGTGTTCCCCAAGCGTGTCCTGGTGTTCTCGCCACACCCGGACGACGATGTGATCTCGATGGGCGGGACGTTCATCCGTCTGGCCGACCAGGGCCACGAGGTCCACGTCGCGTATCAGGTGTCCGGCAGCATCGCGGTGTTCGACGAGGACGCGATCCGCTTTGCGGACTTTGCCTCTGACTTTAATCAACAGTTTAATCTCGACAGCAAACACACTGATGAGATCGAGCAGCACCTCGAAGAGTTCCTCAAGCATAAGCAGCCCGGCCAGGTTGATTCGGACACCGTGCAGAAGGTCAAGGCGCTGATCCGTCGGGGCGAGGCCCGTGCGGCGGCCAGGAGCTGCGGCGTGCCAAGCGAGCGGGCGCACTTCATGGACATGCCGTTCTATGAGACCGGCACGGTGCGGAAGAAGCCGATCGGTGAGGAAGATATCCAGATCACCATCGACCTGCTCGAAAAGATCAAGCCTCATCAAGTCTATGCCGCGGGCGATCTGTCAGACCCGCACGGGACACACCGCGTGTGCCTCTCCGCGATCTTCGAGGCGATGCGCCGCGTGAAGGACCGGGAGTGGGCCAAGGGCTGTGAGGTCTGGCTGTACCGCGGCGCTTGGCAGGAATGGGAACCACAACAGATCGAGATGGCGGTGCCGTTATCGCCCGGCGAGATGGACCGCAAGCGTCACGCGATCTTCAAGCACGAGTCGCAGAAGGACAGCGCGCTGTTCCCCGGGTTCGACTCGCGCGAGTTCTGGCAGCGGGCCGAGCAGCGCAACAAGGAGACCGCACGCATCTACGACAATCTCGGGCTCGCGGAGTATGAAGCGATCGAAGCCTTTGTGCTCTGGGACGGGCTGTACCAGGAAAACAACACGACCCAACGGTCACAGGTCGGGGCCAAGGCCCAGCCGATGGCGTGACATCATCCGCATTAACCGGGCCCGGATGGGCTCAGAATTTATCATCGAGGAGCTAGCATCATGGAAGTCATCATCAAATCCAGTTACGACCAGCTGAGCGCCGCCGCGGCGCAGCAGATCGCGGACGTCCTTAACCGCAAGCCCAACGCCGTGCTCGGCCTGGCGACCGGGTCCACACCCCTGGGTGTCTACAAGGAATTGGTACGTTTACACAAGGAAGAAGACCTGGACTTCTCCCGCTGCACCACCTTCAACCTCGACGAGTACGTCGGCCTGCCGATCACACACGATCAGAGCTACCACTACTTCATGCACGAAAACTTCTTCAAGCACGTCAACATCCCCGAACAGAACATCCACGTTCCCTCGGGCACGACCAGCAACTTCAGATCGTTCTGCGGCTGGTACGAGCAGCGGATCGAGGAGTGCGGCGGGATCGACGTCCAGATTCTCGGGATCGGGTCGGATGGCCACATCGCGTTCAACGAGCCGACCAGTTCGCTGAGCTCACGCACACGGCTCAAGACATTGGCGAAGGTCTCGATCGACGACAACGCCCGGTTCTTCGACAAGGCAGAGGACGTCCCGTTCTACGCGATCACGATGGGCGTGGGCACGATCCTCGAGGCCGACGAGATCATCCTCCTCGCCAACGGCAAGGGCAAGGCCGACGCGATCGCCCAGGCGGTCGAGGGCCCGGTGTCCAGCATGATCACCGCCAGCGCGCTGCAGATGCACCACTACACCAAGTTCTACATCGACCAGGACGCCGCGAGCAACCTGAAGATGCGTGAGTACTACGAGTGGATCCAGATGAAGAAACCCGGCGCCCCGAAGGTGTAAGCCGGGGGCCGGATGGATCGACCATGAAATAAACTTGGCTCACCGTCGGGCGGGCGGTGGTTCAGAAAGGAAGTAAAGCACGATGAGTGTCATCAGCCGTTTCATCGATCAGGCCAAGGCCAAGCCCAGGTCTGTTGTTTTGCCGGAAGGCACAGACGAGCGGATCATCCAAGCCGCCCGGCAGATCAAGGACCAGGGGATCGCCGACCCGATCCTGTTGGGGCCTGAGGATGAGGTTCAACAGGCGGCCAAGCAGGCCGGGGTGTCGCTCGATGGTATTGTGGTCGTCGACCCCAAGACCAGCGACAAGTTAGAGACCTATACCGACGCCTACGCTAGTAGCCGGGACATGAAGCCAACGGTTGCGGCGAGGATGGTCAAACGTGCGTTATTCTTCGGCGGCATGATGGTGGCGCAGGGTGATGCCGACACGCTGGTCGCAGGGGTCGCGCACGCTACCGCCACGGTGATTCAGGCCGGTGCGTTGACTGTGGGGTACGCCCCGGGGATCAGCACCGCGTCCAGCTTCTTCCTGATGGTCATCCCCGACTTTCAGGATCAGAAGGACAAGCCGTTTATCTACGCCGACTGCGCGGTGAACATCGCGCCTACACCGACGGAGCTGGCGGATATCGCGTTGGCGAGTCACGTCAGCGGCGAGAAACTGCTGGGTGAGCCCGCCAGGACCGCGTTGCTTTCGTTCTCGACACGGGGCAGTGCGTCACACGAGCACATAGACAAAGTCACTTCGACCCTTGAGATCATCAAGCAGCGTGCATCGGACCTGCACATCGACGGCGAGTTTCAGGCGGATGCGGCGATCATCCCCTCCGTGGGTGCCAAGAAGGTCAAGCAGCCCGGGCCCGTCGTGGGCAACGCCAACGTGCTGATTTTCCCGGA
>JAJDCV010000277.1 GCA_029260675.1 Phycisphaeraceae bacterium | reverse complement strand
CCCCCAGATGAGTGACGCAACCCCCATCGACGCCGAGGTCCTGAACGTGTTCCGCTGCCCCCTGACGCGTTCCCGGCTGACACAGCAGGGCAACGAACTGATCGCCGAGGTCGGCGGCCTGCGCTACCCGATCAACGACGGTATCCCCATCCTCCTGATCGACGAAGCCAAACTACCGCAAGGCATCGCGTCGCTCGATGAATTCAAACAGAAGTTCGCCGACCACATCCCCGAATAGTTTGAGCCACAGAGTCACAGAGATAACGAAAGCGAGATCCGTAGATTACGCAGATTTCATTGATCCATACCATGACAGGTTGGATGGATTTCTAATCTGTGTCATCTGCGGAGATCCTCTTCTCTGTTGTTCAGTCCGTTTCCGGATACCGATCAATCACCCGCCCCTCATCATCCACCGCTAAAAACTGTCGGCCGTCACCGTCGAGCGTCACACGGATCACGTTCCGGCTGGAGATCGACTTCTGTAAGTAGGGCCTCTCCTCGGGTGTCGCCACCGTCCGCGGCTCCATCCCCCACGCGCCGTCGCCCAGGTACAACACGCCCCCCGGGTCACGCTCCCCGCCGGTCAGGCGATGCGTGCGCTTGTAGGTGTGGTCGTGGTGCTCGAACGACACATCGACCCCGTAACGATCGAACAACGGCACCCAGTACCGCCGGGCCAACTCGCTGTACTTGCCCTCGAAATCACGGTGCGAGGGGTACGCCGGTACGTGGTACGCCGTGAACAGGTGCGGCCGATCAACACGCTCCGCCAACGTCTTATCCAGCCAACCCGCCTGCTCACCGTCGTGGGCGCTGAGGTGCCCGGAGTCCAGCAGCACCAGCGACAGGTAATCGCCGAAATCGATCGCCGCGTAGGAGTGCTCCGGGTACAGCCCGTCGAACAACGCCAGGAAATACGGGGACCGTTCACGCGGTTGCCCCCAACTCCCATCAACCTCGTGATTCCCGATCGCACACAGCATCGGGATCAAACGCCCATCCGGGTCCACCATGTGCTCTCGCCAAAGCCGGAGGAACTCGACCCACCTCTGCGGTGTCCGCCCGTTGGCGTAAGCGCAATCCCCGCCGATCAACCCGAACCTCGGCCCCCACGCCGCAGCGATCTGGTGCAGCGGCGCGACCCGTTCCCAGACCCCCACATCCCCGCCCTCGGCAAACACAAGTGGTTCGTCCAGCGTCGCCGGCGCGGTTCGGAAGCGATACGCTGTTCCGTCTTCCCCGCCGAACCGCAACACATACTCACCATCGGGTTGCAGCCCATTAAATACAGCGCGGTGCAGGAACAACCCGCTGTAATCTCCAAACGGCAAAATCGTTGTCTTCGCTGTCGGCCCGACGGGCCTAGGCGAGTTATCCTCCATCTTGAAAAATGATCCAAGTGCCACCAACTCGTCCTCGGGGCGTGTCACCGTCATCCATTTCATCGGCCGTGCACACGCCACCCGCTCCCCGCCGACATACCCGCTGATTGTCCCCCACCGCGTCCCCGCCGGCGGATCGGATAGCCCTGTCACCGCCAACGCCCGCCCGTCGGCCAAGACCAATTCGATTTCCCCGAGAGTCAAATCGCCACTCTTCACCGTCACCGTCTGCCCGGCCAATCCCTCGTCCGCCCAAACGATCAACTCCGCCTCACCGCCGTCCCGCTGTACCTCGGCCCTCGCCACAGACGCCGCCCCAGCGCGATCCGTTAACCACAACCGATACATCGACTCCGGCTGCTCATGCGCATCACGGTCACGGTGCCACCAGATACCCTTGGTCTCCTCGCCCCCGTCTCGATCATCCACGTAAAACTGAAAAGCCGCTTCCCCGCCATCCGCCAAAGCCTCAGGACCTATCCCGAGGTTTGACCACGGCAGCATCATCTCGACCACGTACCCGCCCTCGACCACCGCGCACGCACTCTCCGCTTCCAGGTCTCCGCTTGCGCGCTCACGTCGGTAGTCGTAGAACCACTGTCGTGGTCCGTCGCGCTTGTCGTCCGCCCCCGGCGAAACCAACACCTGATAACGCTGGTCGGACCCGACGCCCGTGGATATGAAAACCTCCACCGCGTCCGCCGCCCACAACGACTCGGGGTCGTCCGACTCATCCGCCACATCGTCACGAACCTCGATCAGCACCAACAGACCGCGCTCATCCCATCCAAGTTTCGCCGTAGCGCTCAGGTCGGCCGGGCCGAACACCTCACCGTCCACCCCCGCGAGGAACATGATCTCAAATCCTTTGTCGGCCCAGTCATCCGTCTTGCCATCAACCGTGACGTCTTCCACCTTGGGCACATCGAACCCGGGCTTATCATCCGTGGCACCTTCCGCTAACGGCAACGGCTCGCCGGCCTCCAACCACTGCGCCACAATCGACGTCGTCGGGTCGTCGAACCAGGTCAGGAATAGCGTGTCCGGGTCGGCGTCCTGCGCAAGCGTTACGCCGCCCCCCGTCAGCAACACGCCCATACACCCAAGCCACAGTATCGATCGCAGATATTTCATCCACACATGGTAACTCCGCTTTACGCCGGCATCACCCCGCACGGCCAACCTCAACGGTTTACGCTCCTCACCGGGTATACTGCAGCGAGTGGCCTACCCATCGCTCGCTCGCCAATCCTTCTCGCGAGAGTCAACATGTCTGACAAACCGCTCATCAAACGACGTGATTTCCTTAAGACTGCGCCCCTGATGGTCGGCGGGATCAGCGCGCTGGCGCAGGCCGACACCGCCAATCAAGCCCCGGCCACCCCGGACCCCCCGGTTACCTCGCCCTCTTCGCCCGTCACCGTTCAGGACGTGATCGACCGGATCCTCAATCACGCAAACGTCGAACCGATCGAGGACACGGTCGATACGATCAAGGTCGGCGACCCCAACCAGCCCGTCCGCGGCATCGTCACCACGTTCATGGCGACCACGAAAGTCATTGACTGGGCAATCCATAACCAAATCTTCTCAGCCAATTTAATGATCACGCACGAACCCACGTTCTACAGCCACCGCGACGAGACCGACTGGCTCGAAAACGACAACGTCTACCAACACAAACGCGCCCTGCTGGATAAGCGCGGCGTCACCGTCTGGCGCTACCACGACCACATCCACAAGATCGTCCCCGACCCGATCTTTCAGGGATTGGTCGACCGCCTCGGCTGGCTCGAGATGATCGACCCCGAAGACGGCCGCACCTGCCACATACCCCAAACCACCCTTGCCAATCTTGCCGAACACTGCAAACAAAAACTGAACGTCAAAACCATGCGCTACGTCGGCGACCCGAACCTCCCCTGTAAAACCGTCGGCCTGCTCCCCGGCGCGCGGGGCGGCAATACCCAGATCGGTTTCCTCGCCGAGGGCAACATCGACGTCCTGATCTGCGGCGAGGTCAACGAGTGGGAAACCAACGAATACGTCCGCGACTCCCAACAAACAAACAAACCCCTGGCCCTGATCGTCACCGGCCACCAGCGCAGCGAAGAAGACGGCATGCGAACCCTCGCCGATTGGCTGAGCGAGCAATACCCCCAAATCCCCACACGCCACCGCTTCGCAGACGATCCGTTTACGCATCTTTAAATCATACCCAGACGCAAAATCACTACTTGCTATATTTCGCCTCATGTCGAGTATATGAGGCCCCCGTGTAATACCCGCAACGATCAAACGACTAATCCTATGGCTTCAAGGAGGTTGTGCGATGCTAAAACGAGTACTCCCCTTCTTCATACTTCTCCTGGCCGCTACTGCGAGTCTCGCCCAACAACCGAGAACCAGCATCGAGGGCGATCACCTGTTGACCATCGCTTGGGGAGGATCGGTGCCGTACAACGCGCTAGTCCCCGCCGGTGACACACTCGGCTGCCATTCGGTAGCAATCGCTCAAATCATGTACTACCACCGGCTCGCACCGCACGGCGAAGTCGCCTACCAATGCAGCAGCGGGACCACGATATCAGAGGGCTTCTCGGATTACACGCCCCAGTGGGACCGGTTCAGCCTCCACTTCGACCCCGAGCAGGATAATGCCGGGCCCGAGACACACGCCACCGCCAGGTTCATCTACGCTATCGCTTCTGTCATCCGCAAAGACTTCGGCACAGACCAGTACGTGGATTATCCAGATGACTGCCACAAGTTGGCGATCGAATCCCACTTCCGCGCCACGCTGACCCCGTATATCAAAGAAGTCACAACAAGCATCGACAACGCGCTCAAAACGGATATCGATTCGTACGATTTGATGAAGTCAGAAATCGACTCGGGTCGGCCCGTTGGTTTCTACTACAGCGACCAAGAGGGCGGCGGGCACGCCGTCGTCATCGATGGCTACACCGTGAAGGATGGCAAGACCTACTTCCACGCCAACTTCGGCTGGCTGGGCCGATCCGATGGCTGGTACCTCTTGGCGGAAGACCTCCCGGGTAACACCAAAGAGATGATCGTGATCACAATCGTCCCGAAGGAAACTGATACGAACGCGGCGGATCCAACTGAAAGGATAATGCAGTGATCAACTGTGTGGACAAAGAAGGCGTTGCTCCGCTCTGCCCCCACTGCGGCGAACGGCTGAGTGAGGTGTGGCGGCGTACGCTGAGAACCATCCTGGGCAAAAGCCACATCTTCTTCTGCCCGGCCTGCCATAAAACACTTGGTATTTCACAACGAAAAGGCTTCTGGATGGGATGAAGTAACCGCCATCTGTTTGCATCCGATCCATCCGAGCCTCACGCTCCCCCTTGTTTTTTGACGGCCTCCGTGTCTTGACGGTTTATCCGCTGTTAGCCCCCGGTTGGCCCGGGTTCGCCCCCAGATACACGGGCGGCTATCATGCCCGGCTCGCCTGAAACCGCCCACCACTGGAAGGAATCGCCCGTGTCTGACCGTGTCTATATCCGTGACCTGCAAGCGGCGCAGAACATCGATGGGGTGTTCGCGGTGCAGAACTGCCAACTCGGCAAGACCAAGAACGGCAAGCCTTTCATCAAGTGCCTGCTGGCGGACAAGACCGGCCGGACACCTGGAAGAATGTGGAATACTTCCGAGGAGCAGTTCCAGACGCTGCCGACCGACGGGTTTGTGTGGATCGCGGGGCAAACCCAGCCTTACCAGGGCGAGATGCAGATCATCATCCAGGACATCCGGCCTTACGAGCCCAGTGCCCAGGACCTCACCGAGTTGTTGCCCTCGACCGAGTACGACATCGACGACATGTTCGCGCAGGTGCTGCGGTTCCTCCAGTCCCTTGAACACCCGGCAATCAAGGAGCTGGCGAACCGCTACCTCGAAGACGGCGAGCTGATGGACAAGTTCTGCAAGGCCCCGGCCGCGATGACACTGCACCACGCCTACCTCGGCGGGCTGCTCGAACACACCCTGGGCCTGATGAAACTGGCGGACGTCTTCTGCCCGCTGTACCCCAAGCTCAACCGCGACATCATGTTGTTCGGCCTGTTCCTGCACGACCTGGGCAAGTGCGATGAGCTGACCTGGGAGAATGGGTTTGGCTACTCCGATGACGGCCAACTCGTCGGACACATCGCCCGCGGCGCCATCTGGCTGGAAGAAAAGGTTAAGGCGTGTCAGGAGGCCGGCACGAAGGTCCCCGTTGCGATCCAGAAGGTGCTGACCCACATCATCCTCTCGCACCACGGTGTGCCCGATTTCGGGGCCCTGAAGATCCCCGCCACCCCCGAGGCGATCGCGATCAGCATCCTCGATAACCTCGACGCCAAGCTGAATATGGCGGTCTCCGCGGCCCGTAGCGATGACGGCAAACCCGCCAACCTCGGCGGCGAGTTCACCGAAAAGATCTGGGCCCTGGACACCAAGCTCTACCGCCCCGACCCGACCACCGTCGCGGACCAGGATTAATTAGACCACCCGCATCAGTTTTCGTGTTTAGCCCGGCCGGCCTCGGCCGGTTCACCCGTTCCCAAGCACGACCACCCGTTAACGCCTCTTTGTTACCGTTCATCCTTAACCTCTTTATTAAGAACGAATTTAAGGAATAATCCCCGGATTGCCAGAACCCCTGCCCTACAAGATCGCTGTGCTGTGCTACCTGTTTGATGACGCGGGTCGGCTGCTGCTGCTGCACCGGGTGCGCCCGCCCAACCAGGACCTGTATTCACCCATCGGCGGCAAGCTCGAGCAATCGATCGGCGAGAGCCCGACCGCCTGCGCGATCCGCGAGATACACGAAGAGACCGGCCTGACCATCACCGCGCAGGACCTGCACCTGACCGGGATCGTCTCCGAATCCGGGTTCGAGGGCAGTTGCCATTGGCTGATGTATCTGTACGAAGTGACCCACCCGGTTGCGGTAGTACCAAGAACAATCGATGAGGGTCGGCTTGAATGGCACCCCCGCGACGGCTTGGCGGGCTTGTCGATCCCGCAGACGGACCGCGAGGTGATCTGGCCATTGTTTTGGCGCTACCGGGGGTGTTTCTTCATGGCTCACATCGACTGTACAGGAAAAGATTTACGTTGGCGCATCGAGCAGCCCACGGAGGATGCCGGCCCATGGCTGACGACCCAGATATGTTGAAGTTGTCTTGCTTGATCAATGTAGCTATCGTTACTTAAGTGGCCGGGGGGTGGCATTTTCTTGTGGGGATTTTCCGACGTGTTTGAATGGACTGCGCTTAATCTGCGCACAGACAGAACGTATGGTTTCTTGATTTATTTAAAAAAGGATTAATAACGTGAAGACGCTCTCTGCAGACGCATCTTCCGGGGCAATCGTACCTTGGCGTGAAGGACCTAGCGCATTTACAGATCACATCAAGCGGGAGTTGGGGGTGGACGGCGTGGTCCTTGCGGTGATCGATCCCCGAAAACCGGGGACGGACGAATGCCTGGCGCTACAGGGGGCTAAAAGTGCGGATCTTACAAGCTGGTGCCAGAAGGGATTCAAGACCGACACCCTGTTCCGCGATGCACGCCGAAAGGGCGTGGCGTATGGCAAGACCGCCAAGTCCAAGGGCCCCGCGTTGCCGGCCTCAAGGCACGCGGCCGTGCTGGTCCAGCCCGCCATTACCGGCGTGAACCGCGCCTGGTACCTGGCGCTTAGCCGAAAGGCCCGCGCTTTCTCCGACACCGAACTGACCCGCTGCGACCTCGCGCTTAGGATGGTGCGCTCCCAGTTCGATCACACCGGCGAGACCGACCTCGGCCGTGTGCTGCTCGGTGACGACAACCGCCTGATCCACGCCGACCCGCGCACCGAGGCGATGTTCCTCAAATCCCCGAAGGTGTTATCTGGCTTGGCCGACCTGCTGCAACCGGTCGCCGAGCAGCGCTGGGACGAGTTGGCGGACCAGGAGATGCACGAGGTCACCCTGAATCTAGGAGGCCAAGCGACCTGGATCCGCTTCTACCGCGGCCGGGGCGGCCGGGGGATCGACCGACGCCATCTTTATATTGAGTTGCGCAAGTCCGCGAAGGACGACCTCCCGGCCGTCGGGTTGGTCGAGGATGAACGCACCGCGGCCGCGATGGGGTACCTAAGCGACCACTTCGTGGACACCCCGGGCCTGACCGAGCTGGCTGATTTTGTCGAGACCAGCCCGTTCCATTTCCACCGGCTATTTTCCCGGCACGCCCAGATCAGCCCCAAGCACTTCCTGCTTAGGACACAGCTCCAGCACGCCAAATGGATGCTACGGGCCACCCGCGAGCAGATCGGGCAGGTCTCGATCCAGTCCGGATTCTCCAGCCACGGGCACTTCACCGCCACCTTCCACCGGATGGTGGGGGTCAGCCCCTCGCATTATCGTGAAAAATTCTAACCAGACCGACCGGGCCTTGAACACAGATCGGCAGCCCAGGCACGCCGCGCCGAGGAGGCGTTGCCGGGCTCCGCTGGCTTGATCACCGCTGCCCGATTATTGTATAGGCTTGTCCCGCAGGGCCCGGCGCCCGACCGGCTTGATATTGATCGAAAGGACCCGACCGATGCCCAGCTTCCCCCGTGCCCTGAATTATATCCTGGCCCTGACGTTGACCCTCTCGGCCCTGGGCTGTGCCGCCAAAGACAAGCATGTCTTTGTCAGCACGGTCAGCCAGCCGACCTCACTGGCGCTGCTGGATACCTACAGCAACGAGACCGTCTGGGAGTTGGACATCCCGGTCAACCACAAACTGGTGCTCGACTTCGAGGGCACCGCCGGCGGCAAATCCAGCGAAGGCGTCGCCCCCAGTTGGGTGAACTGCAAGCTTTACCGCGCCGACGACCTGCCCACCGACACCGGCAGGGCCCGCAGGGGATCGCTTGTCAGCAAAGAGCGCATCGACATCACCGGCAAGAAGGTCTTGATGCAGGTGAGCCACCGTCCGGCACCGGAGATCCCCGGCTCGATCGACGCGGCACCCGTCCCGGTCCAGGAGACCACCCAATCCGTCGCCGACGAAGCCATCGCCGAGTCCAAGGCCCAGGCCGACACCGACGAAGCCATCGCAGACGATGCGCCGGAGGACGCCGCGATGGATGCCGTTGAAGACGCCACCGAAGACGCCACCGAAGACGTTACCGAAGACGTTACCGAGGAAGCGGTGGAAGACGCCGCCGAGGTAACCGACATCCCAGCCGTTGAAGAGGGCGTCGAAGAAGCTGCCGAGGCGGTCGAAGAGGCATCGGCCGAAGTTGAAGAGGTTGTCGAGGACGCGGTGGATGCCGCAGCCACACAACCGACCAAGTAAGACAGGTTTTGCTACGGGTGTTGACCCGATCGGATACCGGTGGGATTAAAACCATGCCCCGCGCAAGCAGAACCATCCTGCTGGCCGTGCTTGCCCCGACAGCCGTCGGGGTCTGCCTGTCGATCGCTCAGGCCCAGGACGACACACAATGGCAACCGGTCGATCAGACCGTCAGTGACCTTGATCTGCGTGCCTCCAGCGCCCGCCGGGTCGAGCAGGGCATCGGGGTCTACGGCCAGACCGGCTCGCTGTACCGAAGACCCGACACCGGCCCGGGCTGGTTTGTCAATGGCAACCCGATCTCACAGCAATACCAACTCCGCGAGCCCGGCTTCACCGCCTGGATCGACCGCCCCGACTATCTCGTCCAGAACCCGCTCGGCGATGTCGGGCTGAATATCGCCCCCTCACAGGACCGCCGGTTTATCGACCTGGTCCCGCCTAATACCGTCTTCGACCTCGTGCCCAGTACATCACGCGCCTTCGTGCCTTACACCGATATTTATGACGACGGCTTGGGCAGTACCCGCGTGAATACACGCATCGACGGATTCATCGACACCACCACGACCGGCCAACGCGAACATCCCCTGCTTACCATGCCCCGGGCCCACCGCCTGCCCGCGCACCTGCAGGCTCAAAGGGGTACCTCATCAAGCACTCCCGCAGACAACCCCGACGCTCAGACTCAACCGTCCCCCGATCAGGACGACCATTCGAAGACCACACCGCAACAAGATCCCACCGAAGAATCCCAGTCCGAATAGGGCCTGTCACAAAAATCTAATCACCGCCCCAACGGGCGCTGCCGTACGGATTGACATCCGATGTAATGCATAGGCTTGCCGTTTAGCGGCGGATCGAAGATCCGCGGGTTGTTGCGCAAGATAAGACTACCGCCCGCGATGCAACTCAATCAGCCCGACCCCAACAACATATTGTCGATCAGCCGCACCGGCCCGACACTCCCCGAGACCAACGCGATCACGCCCCCGGTCAACGCCGGCTCAACACAACCCAATTCGCTTAGTGTTAGCGGGTGGCGCACCGCTGTGTAACCCACCTCGACCTGGTGCGACCGCAGGACCGCTTGCATCGCCCGCTCCACCGCCCCGGGGTCTGTCTCGCCGTCCTCCTCGACCAGGTTTTTCGCCGCGTTCAAGGCTTTGAACAAACCAAGCGCGCGTGTCCGTTGCTCCGCATCCAGCCGCGCGTTTCGGCTTGACATTGCCAACCCGTCAGCCTCCCGCACCGTGGAAACCTCCACGACACGCACCGGCATCATCATGTCTCTCACCACCGCCTGCACCACACGCAGTTGCTGATAGTCCTTGCGGCCAAACGTCACGACGTCGGGACGCAGGACATTCAGCAGCTTCACGACGACCCGGCAGACACCCTGGAAGTGTCCCGGCCGATCCCGTCCCTCCAGATCACCGGTCAACTCAGGCGCATCGATCTCCACCTCGGGTTCCGCCGGCGGGTACAGCTCTTCCACCCCCGGGGTAAATACGCCCGTCGCCCCGGCCTCGGCACACTTGCGGATGTCCATCTCCAGGGTACGCGGGTACCGCTGGTAGTCTTCGCTCTGGTTGAACTGCGTCGGGTTCACGAAGATGCTCACCAGCACGTGGTCCGCCAGCCCCCGGCAGACACGGATGTGCTCCAGGTGCCCGTCATGCAGCGCCCCCATCGTGGGCACCAACGCCACGCTCCCGCTTAACCCCGCACGGTACGCCCTCGCCTCGCCGACACCAGCGAGCACAGCGATCTGCGCGGGGGGGCGTACCTCGGCTCGTGGCTTGGTGGGCATGGACAGAACCTAACAAGTACCCCCGACAGATACCAACTCATGCGGGGAACGGGATCGTCTGCCCCGCCATCCGCCGGTACAGGTCCAGGACCCCGTTGATCTGATGCGACGCCGGCCGATTCCGATTCACCCAGGCCTGCGCACGCCGACCTAACCCAACCGCCGACGCCGTGTCCGTCACCAGCCGATCCAGCTG
The DNA here is from genome assembly GCA_029260675.1 of Phycisphaeraceae bacterium. Lineage (GTDB taxonomy): Bacteria > Planctomycetota > Phycisphaerae > Phycisphaerales > Phycisphaeraceae > JAJRRS01. The sequence goes on along the minus strand of JAJDCV010000277.1, from coordinate 286 downwards.
CACCGACCAGTCCGCCGCACCGGGATCCCGCAAAACCACCGCCGTCTCCTGATCGATCAGGTAATCCAAATACGCATCTTCCCGCGCGATCACCGGCAGCCCCCTGGCCATCGCCCGCAGCGTCACGCTGCGCGACTTGCCCAGCGCCTGGGGATGGATCAACGCGTGCGCCCGCAGCAGCATCTCCCGGTGACCCAACCGCCTGGGTATCAGTGAGATATTACTAAGTAGCCCCATCGCGCTGGCGGCCTTCCACAACTGGTGCTGCCCGGCCCCCTGGCCATCA
>JAJDCV010000276.1 GCA_029260675.1 Phycisphaeraceae bacterium | reverse complement strand
GTTAGAGCTGGCCACTCATAATGGCTCGGTCGCGGGTTCGAATCCTGCCACTCCCATTGCCACCCCGTCGCTGTCGGATCAGCGTGACCGACGGCGAAGCAGCGTCAGGCCGGCGGTTGCCAACAAGGCTGAGGTGCCGGGTTCCGGGACGGTGGCGGCAGGTGGTGGCGGCGTGCCGGCGTTCCAATTCCCAAGCACCGTGTTGAGGTCATCAATCCCGACGAACCCGTCGCCCGATGGGTCGGCCAGGGGATTGCCCGGCGGGACGGATTGATTCCAGTCGCCCAGGACGATGTTCAGGTCGGAGATGCCGACGAAGCCATCACCATCGAGGTCGCCGGTTAATGGCGGGGTCAGTTGCATGACGCCGTTGACCACCCAACCGGACTCCGTGAGCAGGATCTGTCCAGAGAACCCGACGAGGACCGTCCAGATCCCCTGCGCATCATCGGAGAGTGTCATGTTGGCGACGCGTATCGGGCCGGTGTTGGTGATATCGGTGTTGAACCAGGTGACGCTGGCCTTCTGATCGGCAATGACCGCGGGCCCGGGGTCGCCTAGGTCGATCGCGCCGCCGAAAACAGTGCCGGTACCGTCGCCGGGAAGACCGACCCATGAATCGAATTCGAGTTGCGGGAACACGCCCCAGAACCCCGCCTGCTGTTCGAGTGAATCGAAGTCCGGGTCGTTGTAGATCGAGCCGGCGGTCAGCTCCATCAGCAGTTCAGCCGAGTTCCAGTCACCGCCGGCGCCGTTGACAATCAGGCTGTTCGCTACCGTGTTGTGGATGGTGTTAGCGGGGTTGACTTCAAACGCCCACACCGGCGTGCCAGCCGCCGCCGAGGCAACCGCTACGATCCAAAACCACCTATGCAAAAAAGTCGGGTGGAAACGCAAAAGACCATCCTTTATGTGTGCCTGTCGGCCAGCTCTCCCCGCCAAAAATGACGGCCAAGACTTCCCGCAAAACCGTCCCGAATTATACCTCACGTCAGAGCAATCTCAAGAATTTAAGGGCGGTTTCAGACGTAAATCGCCTTAGATGGAACACCTACGACGCATACCGCAGCAAGCACCCAGATGAAACATTTGTTACTCGTTGTAATGATTGCTACCGCAGCTTATAAGCAGCGTTCCAGCGGCTTGGGAGGCTTGTGACGCCTGTAACGAATCCCACCCGTGGAGCACAATCCCCCGGTGATGATCATAGCCGACACGCTGCCTGGTTCGGGTACGGCGTCGGCGTTACTGGTGGTGGTGGATGAGGTCTGCAGATTGTCCAACACCTTGTAGAGGTCATCGATCCCCACAAACCCGTCCCCGGTCAACTCGCCGACCTGTATGTTGTAGGTGTATGTCTGTGTGCTCCAGTTCCCAAGGACGGTGTTCAGATCGTCAAAACCAACATCGCCGTCGAGGTTGGTATCCCCGACCACCCACGGCCGAAATGTCATCAGCGGGTCGCCGACAACGGTGTTGACGAACGACAACTGCGCGGTCGCCGACCACGCGGCCTCGGCCAGGGTGTAACCGTTCAGGAGCATGTCGAAGAGGATGTCTTCGTTGGCGACGGAGGTGCGTGTGGCCTTGGGCTCCTGGACGTGCCCCAGCGCCGCGGTCCCGCCGTTGGCGAGCCACTCGCCGGCAAGCCCCTGCCCGGCGAGGTTATAACCCTCACGGAAACTGAATGCGTTGAAGCTCTCCCATGTATGCATCACGGCCCCGGGCGCCAGGTCGAACATCAGACGGTCAACGTAGTCCGGACCGGCGGCCTGCGACCCGTGGCTGACATATCCGATCACGCTCCCGGGCGCGGTGGTGACGTCCTGTGGGCTGGTGTCGTAGATCGTATTCTTGCCGGCGGGCAGCAGAACCCCGTTGACCAGTTCCGACATGAGGTCGGCCTGAGTGCCCGCCGCGCCGGGATCGTCATCCACCACAAAGTACTGCGGGCCCGGCATCAGATAGCTCTGCTGTGCCCGGTCGATACCCGCGATAACATCCAGCTTGTTGAACCCGTCGAGCCTGGCGGTCAGACGGATGCCCTCGTTGAATGGGTCGGCGCGGTCGAACGCAATCCCTCGGCCGTAGTACGGGTTAGCCGCGTGATGGAAAGTCTAAAACGGGAACGCCGAGGGCGAGAGCAGGAACGACTGGTCCCCCATCAACTCGGGGGAGTCGATCCGATCGATCCGGGTCAGCTCGCTTTCGAGGCTTGAATAGGGTTTCCACCAGTCGTTGGGGATCGACATATTGTACCGCTCGCCGCGCCAACCGGGATACGTACCGGGGTTCGGTGTGGTGTTGAGGATCCGTAGCGGCAAGCCCTTGGTGGTGACGATCAACTCGGTGCTGTCGTCGATCCCCGCGAGCACCTGAGGGCGGATCACGTTCAGGTAGTGGTCTTGTGTGACCTGCTCGGATGTGCTGACGTTATTCAGGCCGTGAAGCCTGGCACCGGGGTGGACCTGGGCATAGTAATTAGCGATCTCGATGCCGTCGGGGCTGTTGGCGTTGTAGAGAACGACAACAGATGAAGGATCGACCGCGGCACGTGCCATTGCGGACACCACAAGACCCAGGGCTGCACATACAAACAGCACCCGCAAATTACGAATAAACAACTGAACGATGAACAGCAGCTTTGTGTCCCTCCGCCCGGGGTCACACGGATAGCCCCAGACGATGAGTAGCCCATTACCATAGCAGACATTTCAGTCCCATACCAAGAGAATCCCGATTTTTCGACCAACCTATTGCCCGCCCAGGTAAGATATATGCCGCAAGCTGCACATGAAACCCCGCTAGAACGGGGACACGCTGGATCAAGGGACGGATAGTTATATAATCGCGGGGGCCGTACGAGTATGAAAAAGTCCGCGGGGCTTCCCAAAAAGAAAGGCGTCCCTTGCACAGCACCGAGCGACCCGTTGAACTGCAAACCTGGACACCCGCATCCCGTGCCGAGCCGAGTGTCCGGATCGGTGTCATCCTCGAATCCGATGGGCGCAACGGAGTCGATGTGCTTACGCCGGTTGTGCCCTGCCAAGTATCCGCAGGGGTCGAGGGGGTAAACGAAGGCAAGAGCGGGATCTCGCAGACGCCGATCCCATCGGGTTCGTCCATCCGTATCGAAAAGAGCGCCGAAGGGCTGACGCTGCGATGTGGCGATTGTGTCATCGGGCCCACAGATCGGCTGGTCGTGGACCCTCAAGAGCCAACACAAGCCGCCCCCGGCGCGGGCATCCTGGTGCGTGATGTCGTGGCCGGGCGGGGCTTCCATTGGCAGAAGAACGCCGACCAGACACTCGCGGGATCGCTTGAGTTTGTCCCAGCGCCGGGCGGGATCGTGATGGTCAACGAGCTGCCGCTGGAGGATTACCTGATCGGCGTGATCACCGCGGAGATGGGCAGCGCCTGCCCGGTCGAGTTCCTAAAAGCCCAGTGCGTGGTCGCGCGGTCCTGGCTGTTGGCGATGACCGAACCCAAGCACAAAATCGAGCCGTTCGACCGCTGCAACGACGACTGCTGCCAACGATACCAGGGCACCGGCGACATGAGCCGATCCGCGATCGATGCGGTCCAGGGCACACGCGGCCTGGTGCTGATCGATCCCAACGGCAAGGTGCTCGACGCCAACTACTCAAAGAGCTGTGGCGGCGTCTCTGAGCTTGCAGAGCACGTCTGGGGCGAACCCAAGCCCGGGATCAACACAATCGTCGACGCCCCGGCGGACGACCCGGTAAACCAATTCATGCCCGTCACCGAAGACAACCTCGACGCCTATTTAAATGGCGGGTGGCTTGCCAAGACGAAGGCGTTCTGCAGCACACACGTCGTCCCCGTTGAGACGATCAGCAAATACCTCGGGCGGGTCGATGAGGTCGACGACTATTTCCGATGGTCAGTGAGCTACACGCGTGCCGAACTGGAATCGCTGCTGCGTGACAAGCTGCCTGAGGCGACGGGGCTCAGCGAGTTGCTTGATATGCGTGTGTTGTCGCGCGGTGTCAGCGGACGAGCGAGCCGGGTTGAGTTTAAGTGGAAGGACCAGGCGGGTGGCGAGGCCGTTCATGTTTTGGATAGCGAATACCGCATCCGCGAGGTGTTGCACAGGGGCTTCCTGTACAGCAGCGCGATTGCTGTTCGTATTGAGCGTGACAGTGGCGGCCTAATTGAAACGGTCACACTCCGCGGCGCGGGCTGGGGCCACGGCGCCGGGCTGTGCCAGATCGGTGCGTTGGGTATGGGCCTGACCGGGCACGACGTGGACGCCATCTGCCGACACTATTACCCCCAGGCCGAATTACAAGCCGCGTACCCTTGACCCAACCGCAATGTCGATCTATTGATTGACACCGGGGTCGGCCGACATAGGACCGGGTCGTCTGGAATAGTCTTCTCTACATGGCGGTTATATTGTCATCATGAATCATTCCCGTGTATTCACCGTACTGGCTGGGCTTATCCTGATGGCGTTCATTGCCCAGGCGGGTTACCGCCAGGGCTGGTTCACGGACGGACAAGCACAGGCCCAGGAGTCCAGGATGTCTACGAATTCAAAACCGGGCGCCACCGTGC
>JAJDCV010000275.1 GCA_029260675.1 Phycisphaeraceae bacterium | reverse complement strand
AGGGCGAAGATGAGGGCGTCGGGGTTGTGTGTCTTGAGCCGATCGACCGCGTCGGGGCTGTACATGGTAAAGACGTGCTTGGCGAGGGGGATGGCCTGGCCTGGCCGGTCGTCGGGGGAATCGGGGTAGTACTTGGCAGCGCAGGCGTAGTAGCCGCGTTGGAATTCATCGTCACTGAAGAAGTAGGACAGCTCGCGCTGGGGGTGGCTGGTGAAGCCGGGGTGTTGGGCGGCGTAGCGGTAGAGGCTGGTGGTCCCGGCCTTGGGTGCGCCGACGAGCATGGCGCGGATCGGAGCGGGTGTGTTGGGCGGATCGTAAGGTTGACCGGGGCCCGTGCCGTGGGTTGGGGTGCCTTGGGTGGGCCGGGGCATGGTTACGCGCCTCGGTCGGGATCGATGTGTGTGAACCGCAGCATCCTACGTGACTGGGGCTCGGGTCGTCCGTCATCGTGCCCCAGATCCAGGAGCGAGCCAACGTCACTCGGCACCAGCCCGAAACGCTCGGCGGTCTGGGTGTACCAGGCCATCGGCCGATGCACGACCGGGAAGCCCTGCCAGTCGCCGTTGGCTTCCTCGCCGATGTTGACGTTGCCGAAGAACGAACCGTCCGGTGCCAGGTGCTTGGAAACAAACGACAGGCAGGCGTTGAGCGCATCGTCGTCCATATGAATGAGCACGGCGAAGGCCCAGATGAAGTCTGCCTTGTTTTCAAGCTCAAGCGACGAAAGCCCCTGGCAGTGGGTCAGGTCGGGCTCCTTATTTTCGAGACCGGCTTGTCGCAGCTCGTCCCGGCCAAGCTCAAGGACGTCCTCGCGGACCTCGATGCCTGTGTAATGCCCGGTGTCCAGCAGCTTGATCAGCGGGATCCCCCCGCGGAGTGTCCCGCAACCGATGTCGACCAGCCGGTGGTGGGGCTCCAGGCCCTGTTGCTTGAGGAAGTCGATCTGGAACCGGCGCTTCATCTTCCAGAGGTGTGCCGGCCCGACGGCCGAGTGACGACAGCCGGCCTCCCCGGCGAAGACGCGGTTGATCCGGTTGCGTAGGGAACGTGCTTTGCTTTGGATGCTCATGGAGGATGCCGAAATATACCGGTGGTTCAGGCAGGCATCTTACCACGGGGGGCGGCTGTGTACCGGCGGGGCTTGGTGTCATGAAGCGCGTGGTTTACCACTCCCACCCGTGCAGGCCGAGCATCTGAGCCAGGGCCGCGGGCTCTTGACCGTAGTAGTCTTCCAGCCGGCGTCGGTCGGGGTCGGTCAGTTCGCCGGCGGGGTCGGGCGAACTCTCTACCGTGTCACCTGTTCGGCCGAGTGCGGTGTCGGTCGATCGGCGCAGTTTTCGCAATGCGGCGCGGGCGGCGGGTTTGTCGTGGATGTGGGGTTTGATCCGCCAGATCAGCGAGCGGTAAGCGGCGTGCAGCCTGGGCCAGCGGACACAGCGCGACTCGTTGTGGATGTCGAAGGTGTAGCCGTCGTAGAACGCGGGGTCGATCCCGATGCTGTCGCAGATCTGGCGGGTCACGTCGGCGGGGGTGTCGATCAAGTCCCGGTAGTTGCAGACGATGAGCCTGGAACGGCCGAAGGATTCGACCCAGGGCGCGAGGTATTGTGCGTAGCGTCCTTCCCGCAGCGAGCGCAGGTGTTGGGGCGGGTGTCCGGGGAGTCGGGGGTGTTCGTTGGCTGTGTCGGCGTCGAACTGGGTCTGGATGTAGTCGGCCAGCGAGGTGTTGGGATCGAGCAGCCCGTTCTGGATCGCGTAGCGCCGCCAGGAGATCAACCGGGCGATCGGGTCGCGCAGGATGACGACCACACACGCACCGGGCAGGGTGTTAGCGATCCGTTCCGCGGCGGCGGGGCAGTAGAGGTAGTCGGGGGTGGCTTCCAGGCGTACCGCGTCGGCGGGGCAGTCAGGGAAGAAGCGGTTGTAGGCTTCGGGGCCTTGCTCGAAATGATGCAGGCGCTTCAGCTCGTCGGACGCCAGGAAGAACCGGGTTTCTTTAATAGTTGAAGCGCGGACGCCGGGGTGGTCGCCGAGGTACTTAAACAGCGAGGTGGTCCCGGCCCGTGTGACGCCGGCGATAATCAGGTGCTTGGTCGGGGCTGGGTTCATGGCGTGGTTATGTGCGCGGGTGGGCGAGTCGAACGGGAGAGTAGCCACAGCAGGTTCATTACCGAGAGGACGGCCGCGGAACTCGCCGCCCACGCCACACCGGTGAGGCCGAGCCAGTTGAACAGCACGAACGCAAGCAGGACGTTCGAGCCCGCGGCGAGGCACATATTGTACAGCACCGCGCCGTAGCGCTTCTGGGCGTAGAGCGCGGCGTTGAGCACGGGGGTGAGGCAATAAAAGACGGCCGCGGGCCCGAGCACGAACAGGACCGACGCGGAGGCGCTTAGGCTTTGCTGATCCAGCCCGCCCCGGCCGTAGAGCAGGCCGATGATCGGTTTGCTCAGCAGCATCAGCAACGCGGCGGCGGGGATACTGATCAATAGGATGACTCCGACCCGCCGGCGTAGCGCCGCGACGAATCGACTGCGTTCCCCGGCGAGGTCGTGCTCGGTGAGTCTGGGTTGGCCGGTCAGCGCGACCGACACGCCCACGAGGTTCTGGATCGCGGCGAGCAGGCGGTAGGCGTAGTAGTAGGCGGCGACCGAGCCGTCGGGCCCCAGCGACGCGATGATGCGTTCGACGACCCGCGCGGACTGCCGGACACCGAACCCGGCGAGTGGGTACCCGACGGTGCCGCGCAGCTTGTTAAATGTTTCTCGGCCGGGCAAGCGGCGTGGGTCGGGACCAAAGCGTAGCCGCCGTTTGGTGTGGATGATCAATAACAGGAAGTACAACCCGTACCCGGCGGTGAACGCGCCGGCGATGAAGTAGGGGGCGTCTTGGTGATTCCATGTCGCCAGCGTGGTTACAATAACGACGATGGGCGTGACCGCATTGCGGATGGCGGTGATGGTGAAGTGCTTGTGGCTGTTGAGCATGACCTCGAGCACAGCCGAACCCAAGGCGAACGTGGCGATCCCCACCGCAAGACGAAGCAGTGTGGCCGACATGGCACGGTCTACGGGATCCAGCCCCCAGCCGATGATCGAAACAACCGGCCCGGCGAGCAACAGCCCGGCGCAGGTCAGCACCAGACCGATCACCAGGAAAAGATTAAGTACCCGCGCACCCAGGTCGGAGAAAGCATCGTCGCCTTGTTCCTTCTGGACCTGGATGAAGACGGTCATCAGGCTGAACTTGGTCGCGTCCCGCCCGACGGTCCCGCTCAAGCGCGGCAACATCAGGGCGATCAGCAGGGCGTCGGTGGTGGCGGTGAACCCAAGACGGCGCGCGATCAGGACGTCCGCCCCCAGCGCCAGTGCCATGCCCACGCCGCCGAGGGTCATGACCCGCTGGGTCGAGCTGTGCCACAGCCGGGAGATCATGCGGGTCATCGGCATCGAGTCGCGTTCACGTAGGGTGTCTGGGATCCAGGGTTCACAGCCGGCTATGGTAGCGGCGTCATCACATCATGTGGCTTGGGGTTGCCCCGGTGGGATGGCCAAGGGTGAAATCGCGCCTCATTGGTTGATAACCCGTCTTACTAACAAGGTTTGTTGACTTTAGGCCCCCCCGGTTTAAACTGGCAATAGACTGCGGCTTGGGCTCGTTCGGCTGCATCGGATGGCACCGACCGGCGTGGGAACGCTTTGACATGACCCCCAGCGACACCGTCTCGCAAATCCCGCCTCCGGCCAACCCGGCCGTAGAGATTGTGACCACCACGCCGCCTCACCGGAGGCTGCGTCGGCCGCCCTCCCGTGACCCGCTGGCGTTTCGGCGCGTGCGCTGGGTCGGGCTGGTGTTGTTTCTGACCGATGTGGTTTCGATGCAGTTGGCCTTGTCTTTAGGGACCTGGCTGCGGACGCTTTTCAACGTGATCGGCCGGGACTCGGGGCTGGTCTGGCTGCAGGGGGGGCTGCGGCGTGGGGAGTACGGGTCGTTGGCCGCGGGGATGATGATCCTGCCGATTGTTTATTGCTTTCAAGGTTTGTACCCCGGGTACGGGTTGACCGCGGTCGAGCGTCTTCGGCGGCGGGTCTACACCGTCGGGCTGGTGTTCGCTTTGTTGATCGCCTGGGACTACGCGGTGATCAAATCCGATCCCTCACGGGGGGTGTTGGTGCTGACGTTCCTCTTCGCTGCGGTGCTGGGCCCGGTGTTTGAGGCGTTGGCGCGGAAGCTGCTTCGGATAGCGGGCGCCTGGGGTGTGCCGGTGGTGATCCTCGGGGCGGCGAAGACAGGTGAACTGGTCACGCGGGTGCTTCAGCGCGAGCCGGAGTTGGGCTATATCCCGATCGCGGTGTACGACGACGACCCCGATAAGTGGACCAAGAACGTCGCCGGCGTCCCGGTGCTCGGGCCGTTGTCACGCGCTAAGAAGCAGTCGAAGATCTGCCGGACCGCACTGATCGCCATGCCGGGGATGGAAGCCAAGAAGGCGGCGCACCTCAGCCACCGTCTGCCGTTCTCCCGTGTCATCTCGATCCCGGACCTGGTCGGCTTATCAAGCTTGTGGGTTTCGTCACGCGATCTTGGCGGCATCGTCGGGCTGGAGGTCAAGAAGAACCTGTTCCCCAGGCGGAACTGGATGATCAAGCGCTCGCTGGACTACATCTTGGGTGTGCACCTGTTTATCGCCAGCCTGCCGCTGCTCGCCATCTTCGGCCTGTGGATCAAGATCGTCAGCCCCGGTGCCCCGGCCCTGTTCCGCCAGCCCCGCGTCGGGTTCGGCGGCAAGACGTTCGGCATCTGGAAGCTCCGCACCATGTACCCCGACGCAGACGAACGTTTGCACGCCTACCTGGAAAACGACCCCGAGAAATACGAGCAGTGGAAACGCTACTGCAAACTCAAAGACGACCCGCGTGTCCTCCCCGGCATCGGCCGACTGTTGCGCCGCACCAGCCTCGATGAACTACCACAGCTCTGGAACGTCCTGGTCGGCGAGATGAGCCTGGTCGGACCACGCCCCTTCCCCCACTACCACCTCGCACGCTTCAGCCCGCGATTCCGTACCATCCGAAGAAGCGTCCTCCCCG
>JAJDCV010000274.1 GCA_029260675.1 Phycisphaeraceae bacterium | reverse complement strand
GCTGGCAGACCTACGACGACCTCGTTGCTCCGGAGTTTCTTGGACGCTGCCTCGACGCCTATGCGTCAGGTCCGGAGGACACCGTCCTCGTCTACCCTCGCACGACGCTGATTGACGCGGCGGGAGAGGTGATCGGGCCGTACGACGACAACTCGGAGGTGCTGCAGCCCCGCCCTCATCAACGGTTGGCCCACTTGCTCAGGGTTCTCCACCTGTGCAATGCCGTCCTCGGTTTGCATCGCACGGAGACGCTTCGCAAGACGCGAGTCATTGACCTGTTCCGCAGCTCAGACGTAGTCCTGCTTGCCGAGGTAGCGATGTTGGGGCGTATCGTCGAAGTTCCCGAGCGCCTGTTCTATCGGCGGAGGGATGAGGAGCTTCCCTCGCCGGCGAATCTAGACGGTGGGCAGCAGGCGGCGTGGTTCGATCCTCGTGGTACCGGCAGCCCATTCTTTCGAACCGCGCTGTTCTCAGCGCACTTGTCGTCGAGTCTGAGGCTTCCTCCTAGGCTGACGGATCGACTCCTGTGTTGTTGGGCTGTTCTTCGGGTCTGGGGGCCGCGTCACTGGCGCGTGATGGGGGGCGAGTTCAAGATCTGGCTCAAGCGCCAACGCATGGGACGCTAGTCCACGATTGCTGCACCGTTGGCCGAATGGCCCGCGTGAAGCCCGGCTCAGCCGCGCCTTGCCTGGGGCACGGGATTGGCCCAGAATGTCCTGGGTAACCGAAGGTGGAGCACGATCATGACTTTTCCTGAACTGACCGATCTGGACTTGAATGCCGGCGGTCGGTCGGAGCAGGCGCTGCGATTCAGACGGCAATGGGCGCTCCTGACCGAGGCAGATCCGGTTCTGGCGGGTTGGAACACACGGCACCTTCCAGGCGGTAGGTTGCTCGCCTGGCATCCCGAGGCGCGGGTCGAGTTTCAGGAGGCGGACGGTCGGGTAGTTGCCGTCATGGGGCTCTTTCTGCGACCCGGCGGCCAGCCAGACTACCCGTTCCCTGAGGACATTCTGAGCAAGCCGGAGCGGCTCGCCGAGCATTGCCTCTATGCGACAGGCGCATGGGCGGTCCTCATCGTGGACCAAGGGAGCGTGAACCTGTTTGGAGATGCGTGCGGGCAGGTTGGTCTCTACTACAAGGGCGAACGGGTCGCGAGTTCTCCGCTGTTGATTCCAGGAGTGGAAAGGGATGTAGAGCTGGACGCCGAGTATCCGCTCGGTCCGAGAAGCACTTGGTACCCAGCCCCGCTCACTCCCTACAGGGGGGTTCAGGTGCTTCTGCCGAACCACCTACTGAGCCTACCGGATGGGAGACTGCGTCGCTTCTGGCCGACAGAGCCGGCCCGTGACCGCGCGTATCCCGCGCTGCTGCAAGAGATGCGTGAGCGGTTGGAGCTGTCCTTCAGCGCGCTCCTGCGCGCCGGACCGCTCTCGATTTCGATCACCGGGGGGTACGACAGTCGTGTCAACTTGTCCCTGGCTCGTTCCGTCCTGGATCGAGTCAACTTCTTCACCGTTCGGTCTCCTGAAGTGGCTCGGTGCGACCTTCGCGCGCCCGAGCAACTCGCGCGGCGGCTTGGCCTGACGCACCGCTTCCTCGAGCAACAACCGGTACCTGACGCGGTCTACGCGCTCTATGACGAACTATGTGGGTACTCTTCAGTCGGAGATCGGCGTGCGATCATCGGAACACTCCTTCCCCTCCTCAGGAAGGAGCAAACCCTTCACCTCAATGGACACCTGGGTGCGATCACGACGTGCTACCTATGGCCTGAGCCAAGGCCACGTGAGTTCGACCTGGCCCAGTTCCGCGCGCGCTTGCCCGGGTCGGCGCGCGTAACGGCGGCGTTGGGGGACTGGGCCGATACCGTGGCGCACCACTCGGTCGGACATCGATGGGACCTGCTCTACTTGGAACAGAACGGGGGGCGATGGGGGAGCGTCGGGGACCTTGCGGCTGCGCTCTTCCATGAAAACGTATCCCTCTTCAACGACCGCTACTTGCTGCACCGGATCTTCTGCGTCTCTGCCCGAAAGCGGTATCGGAGCCGCCGACTGAACCGTGACCTCGTAAAGAGTCTGTTCCCCGAGGCGGCGTCGGTCGGGTACTGCGTCGATACGATGCGTCTCAAGCGCCTCCTGCCGAGGAAGCTCGTCCCGGCGCTGAAGGTCCTGGCTAGTCCCTTCCGATAGAAGTCGAGCGGGGATCTGGCCTCAGCCGATCCGAAGCCGGAACGCTCGCCTGTCGATCCTGATCATGACACCCGACCCCGACATCTCGATTCTCGTTCCGACGTACAACCGTGCGGAGACCCTGCGGCGTTCTCTGGAGGCACACGCTCGTGTTCGCCTTGCAGGTCTAGACGTCGAGGTTGTCGTCATCGACAACAACTGTTCTGACCATACCAAGGACGTCGTTGCGAGCCTTGAGGGGCAGCTGAACATCCGGTACTTCTTCGAGGAGCGGCCGGGCAAGAGCCAGGCATTGAACGCCGTGCTCGATGAGGGTGGGCTTGGAGAGATTATCGTCTTCACCGACGACGATGTGTTCCCGCAAGAGGACTGGTTGGAGGCGATCGTCGAGTGCTCCAAGCGCAACCCCGAGACGAACGTCTTTGGGGGCAAGATCCACCTCGTCTGGCCGGACTGCGAGATCCCCGGGTGGGCGCATGATAGCTACGTGCAATTGTGGGCGTTTAGCCATCACGACCTTGCGGAGACCGAGACGGTCTACCCACCCAACAATTTCCCGGC
>JAJDCV010000273.1 GCA_029260675.1 Phycisphaeraceae bacterium | reverse complement strand
ACTGGTAAGTCACCAGCGTCTGCATGCGGTTGCCGTCGTGTTCGCCGGTGAGCAGGACGTAACGGTTATCGCGTTTGGCTTTGCGCAGGACCCTGGGCACGGGCGGGTTGAACTTGGCGTCCCAGAAGACGAGCCTGGTCGCGGTGCTGTCGGGGTGGGGCAGGCGTTTGAAGTAGTCGACCCCGATGATGGAGTATGCGCCGGCGAAGAGGTCGGCGTAGGTCAGGCCGACACGTGACGAGCACCGCCCCCCACCGGAGAGCCCGCTGACGTAGGTCCGCATGGGGTCGATATTGAATTGTTTAGTCGCGTGGTGTAGCCCATCCAGCGCGAGCCCGGCGCGGTGCCAGAAGCTGCGCGGGTTGCCGGAGTTGTTGGCGCCGATCCAGATGAATTTGTGTTTGTCGAGGGTCGGCATGTACCTGCGTAGAGGCCAGCCGTTCGGATTGGGGCTGATCCAGACAATCAGGCCGTAGCGTTCGGAACCGTCGTAGGCTTGGGGGACGTACACCACGAACGACTCGTCTGCGAGGACGTAATCCGCGGGGGGTTCTCTTAGTTCTGCACGGAAGCGCGAGGTGACCGCGTCGACGGTGCTCAACGGGCTGCGTTCATCGAGTGTGACGGTGGCCTGGCCGATGGGCACCGATGTGTCGGCGCCGGGCGACTTTAATGCCGGGCCGTCCTGCGCCAAGACTGGCGCAACAACGATCAGCAACAGTGCGCAGAGCATCGTAGGGTGTAGTCGTTTCATCTTTCGGCGGGTTGTATTCTACCGCACGAGCTTGAGTTTGCGCCGCTTGTTTTTTTCGCTTAGGTGGACCAGGACCTGCTGGGTGATCATGCAGCGGCCGGCGGTGTGCTGTAGGAGGTGGATCAGCTCCAGGATCTGCTCGGAGTTGGCCATCCCGTCGCGGAAGGCCATGCGGAGTTTTTTGAGGTTGTCCGCGGAGCTGTGGACCGCCTGGATTGAGGCGTCCAGGGCGTCGGCGGCGTCGATCTTGCCGTCGGCGTTGACGTCCAACTCCAGGTCCGGGCAGGCGAACTGCCAGGTCGTCCCCATCGTGAACACGCTTAGCAGCGACTCCTGCGCCTTCTTGTTGGGCAGGTGTCGGACCAGCAGCCGGATCGAATCGAAGTCGGGCTGGCTCTGCCCGGCGATCCAGCGGTAGACCGTCGAGGTCGAGACGCCCGCCATCTCGGCGATCTCCCGGGCGGTGGTCTGTTTCTTATGGATCATGCGGTTGAGGGTCTTGGTCAGCATGGGAAACTCCTGCGTGTCCGGGGTTAGGTCGGTACCGCAATTTTACAGGATAGGCTGTCACAGGGCCGGGGAAGTTATTTGGCGGGTTCCCGCATCCGGGGAGGGTCGGGGTATGGTCGCCGTAGACGCCATACGAAAGAGAAGAAAAGAGTTGACAGGATGACAGGATTTTCAGGATAAGGCGAGGAATAGGTGCCATACTCTGATCCTGGTAATCCTGTCATCCTGTCAAAACTGCCTTTGCCTTGGCAAGCGTGTCAGTCGTTCCCAGGCCAGCCGTCGAAGACGAACCTGCCGTCTTTGCAGATGACTTCGCCGTCGACGGTGATGGTGCCGCCGCAGTTGGGCGTGCCGTCGTTGCGTAGGTCGCAGACCATGTCCCAGTGCAGCCCGGACTCGTTGGCGTTGCCGGTTTCCGGATACCCGGCGCCGACCGCAGCGTGGAAGGTGCCGCCGATCTTCTCGTCGAAGAGGGTGTTCTTGGTGTACTCGGTGATCTGGTAGTTGGTGCCGACCGCGATCTCCCCGAGGCTGCGTGCGCCGGGGTCCTGGTCGAGCATGTCGATGAGGAAGGCCTGGTTCTTGCTCGCCTTGGCGTCGACGACCCGGCCCTTTTCGAAGGTGAGTTCGATGTCGTGGACCTCTCGGCCGTGATGCACCGCGGGGAAGGAGTATTTCACGACGCCGTTGACCCCGCCGCAAGCTGCGTTGAGGTTCGGCCCGGTGAAGACCTCGCCGTCGGGGAAATTTTCGTGGCCGCAGCAGTTGATCCAGGTCATGCCCTCGACGTTGACGGTCAGGTCCGTGCCCCGGGGGGTTTGGAAGTGGATGATCTTCTTGCCGTTGAGGTAATCGACGACCTTCTGCTGACGGTCTTTTATCTTCAGCCACGCGGCGACGGGGTCGTCCATATCCAGGTGCCCGGCGTTGAATACGAAGTCCTCGTATTCGGTGAGGCTCATCTCGGCGTCCTGCGCGCTGGCGAGCGTGGGGAACTGCGTGCCGGACCACTTCAACGGCTTGACCCCGGGGTGGGCCTTGGGGTCGCTCGCCGCCGCGGCGCGTTCCATGAAGATGTGCATCAAGGGCTTGCGCGCCGATGAGGCAACCCCCTGACGCTTGGGATCGACGCGCGACAGGCTCTTGGTGTTGGTCTCGGCCCACAAGCCGATTGACACGTCGATGGTCTCGATCTCCTTAAGCGCCAGCGGGCTGACGAACTTGAGCTGCTCGTCGTTGCCGTGCTTAAAGAGGGTGTTCTTAATCGATTCCGGTGCGCAGGTGACGTAGGGGTGTGCCCCGGCCTTGATGACCGCTTCGTAGAGCGCCTCGAGCATCGGGATCGCCACCGGTGCGCCGGTGAGCCGTACCAGTTGGCCGGGCTTGATGTCGGTGGAGTATTCAACGAGGACGCGGGCGAGTTTATCGAGTCTTGGGTCGCGCAAGGCGTGCATCTCCAAATAGCAGGGGAAACACACATCGTAGTGTGTTTACCCTTGGTTTTCACGGCTGAGGCGGTATTCGCCGGGCCGGTCTTGCCTCCGGGCGGCACAGGGCCTAGTTTGTAGATAATCGGATGAGCGTGAACCCAGAGACCCAACCCAACGCGGCCCCCACGCCGACTGACACCCCGGCGGCCCACCTTGCGGCGGACATCCCCGGGGAGATGGGTAAGGGCTCGTTCGGCACGATGCTCGAGCCGGTGCTCCGGTCGGTGTGTAAAGGGCGGCTGTCGGAGGTGGGTTGGTTCCGGACCGACTGGCAGCGTGGCGGGGCGGTGACGGGGTACGCAACATTCAGGGATGACGACGGCGTGGATCGGCCGGTGGTGGTGAAGATGCCGGTGCCGCCTTGCGAGTTGCAGTGGATGTCGGCGTTGCAGGGTGCCGACGACGTGGTGCCGAAGCTCTACGCCAGCGGCGAGTTGCTGGGGGGATACGACATGGCCTGGCTGGTGATGGAGCGGCTGGCGTTTGGGCCGTTAGGTTCCGCCTGGGGCGGCAAGGAGTTTGACCTGTTGATCGAATCGGTCGGGCGGTTCTATCAGGCCACATCGGATATTCCTACGAACACGCAGCACGACCACCGCGACTGGGAAGGGATCTTCAACCACGCACGCCGATCGGTGCGGGACCACGCCCTGCCCGAGCCGCAGCGTTGGGCCAAGGCGCTGAAAAAGGCGCACCGCAAGTACAGGGACTGGGTCTCGATCTGGAACGATCGGCCGATGGAGCACTGGTGCCACGGCGCCCTGCACCTGG
>JAJDCV010000272.1 GCA_029260675.1 Phycisphaeraceae bacterium | reverse complement strand
ACGCTGCCGCTGTCGTCATCATCCCATGTCCCGACGTCCGGATCGAGCAGGTAGGTGATCAGCAGCGGCAGGCCCCTGACGAAGATATCGCTGTCCCCCCCGACGGTGTCGCCGGCGGCCTCGATATACTCGAAGGTATAGGTCTGATGCATCATGCCCGGGCTTTGCAGGGAGGTATCCACAGTCACGCTCACCGATACACCATCACCGATGGACGCTCCATACTGACTGCGGAACTGGTTGGGTCCGATGAAGCCGTGCGTCGTCGGAAGGGACTGGCCATTGCGTCCTTTCAGGGATGTACTGCCCAGGACTTCGTTGAACTGTGGGAGGTACACCACGCCGGCGAAGACCATATCGACGTCGGTGACGCTTGCCGGCAGGTCGGTCGCGCCCAACAGTTGCGTGTCGCCGACAAAGTTGTTTCCGATCGCCCCGTACTCATCGAACCGCAGGTCCACCACGCCGTCGGACATCTGAAACTCCAACGCCTGGGCGGAGCCGGCGAACAGGACCGCCGCCACCACTGCCACCACCCACCTCACGGAATGTTGTGCCATCGTGTGTTCTCCTTCTTTTTCGGACGCTGACTTAAAGACATGAACAGGTGATCTTGGCCCCGCGACGGCGTCGCTGTGGGCACGAACAAACACTGACCCGGCCCCGGACACGCCGGGGACGGATACGATTTCGGCGGGATGTCAGTCAGAAACCCTCATGCGATATGATCCGGTACGGCTGCCCGGCCACCCCAACTCATCATCAGATAGAATAGTGTTTTATGAGTGTATGTCAATGGCGATTACTTGCGGATCGGGCTTTTTCGCGTCCGCCGGTGGGGTGTTAAATGGGGTAATTTAGCCCGCCTACAGGCCGCTGGAGAACCGGCTGTCGTCTTCTTCCTTCGTCTCCGGCAGGTGCAGGCCGCATTCCTGTTTCAGCCCGCCGAAGCGGCCCTCACGCTCGTGCTGCTCGGCCGTGATCGGCAGCGTCGAGTGCCAGTCCCCGATCGAGGTGTAGCCCTGCTCGCGCAGCGGGTGGTAGGGCAGGTCGTGCTGCTTGAGGTAGTCGTGCACGTCCTTGGTGGACCACAGAAGGATCGGATGCACCTTGTATCGGCCGCCTTGCAGGACAGCGGGGGGGAGGTTCTGTCGGTGCTCGGTCTGTCCCCTGCGTAGCCCGGCCAGCGTCGCGGTCGCACCCAATTCCTCAAGAGCCCGTGCCATCGGCTCGACCTTGTGGATCCGGTCCATCTGGTTCAGCCCGTCGACACCCTGTTCCCACAGCTTGCCGTGCCGGGCCAGCGTCCAGGCGCCGCTGGCTTTGGCCTGGTAGACCTTCAGGTTCAGCTTCAGCCTTTCGGTGAGCTCGTCGGCAAACTTGTACGTGTCCAGGAAGTGAAATCCCGTGTCGATGAAGATCACCGGGATGTCCGGCACGACCCGCGTCACCAGGTGCAGCATCACCGCCGCCTGCATCCCGAAGCTGGTCGACAATACCAGCCCCTCGCCAAACGTCTTGTGGGCCCAGCGCACGATGTCCGTGGCGTCGGCCTGTAACAGCTCCGGATTCACAAGGTCCAGGTTCGGTTGCTTGGCGGCCGTGGTCATGTCTGATTCTGTTAGATCGTGTGGGGATTAGGCGTTTCAGCCCACATCATAGGCCACCCAAGGCCAAATGTCCGGTGCCCGTCGGGGGGGTGACTTAGGGCAAACGCATTTGGGTTTTTCAACCACTTCTATGCGGAGGCTGGTTTACCACTCTTCGCTCTGTCGAAGCACACCCTGCTACAGATTGTTTACGGGCACACCCCTGATATCATAGGTGGTTTTATTATGGCTTTTCTAGAAAAGCCATAATGATGTATTCGTCTTTTTATCGCCTCAAGAGCACATTCTGTTCATGGCTGGAAGCGATGGGTCCTGGAACGCGCCATAGGCGTTTGCCCTGATCGGCGGCTCTGCGGGTCATGTGGGGTGTTTGCCCGGGGGACGGACCCCGGCCACAATCCATCTATATGACCACAAGGGCGTACATCGCGTTGGGCTCCAATCAGGGCGACCGGCAGGCTTACCTGGCCTCCGCGCTGGATGCCTTGCGCTCGCTCCCAGGCGTGACCCATGTCGAAACAAGCCCCACCTACGAGACCGACCCGGTCGGCGGTCCAGCGGGGCAGGGCCGGTTCCTCAACGCCGTCGCCGCGGTCACCACCGACCTCTCGGCCGAGCAGCTATTGCAGGCTCTCCACCAGATCGAAGCAAACCACGGCCGAGACCGATCGGCAGAGCCCCAACGCAGCGCCCCACGCACCCTGGACCTGGACATCCTGCTCTTCGGCGACGTGGTGATCGGCTATTCGGGTGGGCCGGAACATCCGGGTGGATCGGCGCTTCCGGGGGGCCTGACCGTGCCGCACCCCAGGATGCACCAGCGCGAGTTCGTGCTCAGGCCGCTGTGCGATATCGCCCCTGATCTCGTCCACCCGGTCCTCAAGCGGACCATTTCCGAGCTTTTGGCCGGGCTTTCTTAGGCCCACGATCAGATACTTCAATTTTGCCATAACCCGTGGGATCCGCTCATATTAGTGCGACCTCTTGGACCAGGATAGACACAAATTTGTCCATTCGATGAAATAATCGTTGACTTTCCCGATCTGCCCCGTCATATTGGGTGATAAATCTGTTTCGGATGCCTGCTCTTGCCGTGTGGGTGTCAGCAAGTCCAATTCACGAGGAGAGAATGACATGTCTGATTTGTTAGATCGGTTGTCGACCAGGAGGCTGATGGCCTACTCCGCCGCCGCGGGGATGGGCGCGTTCGCCTTCGGCCAGGGCGCACAAGGCGCGATCCAGGAGAACCTCGGCCTGTCGGGTGTCACCTTTGCCCACACGGGGATCGCCTCCAACGGAGACGACTTCACCGTCGATATCGACATCGATGGGAACGGCACCAACGACGTGCGTCTGGGCGTGTTCCTTAATGCCATCGGCATGACCGGCTTCCCCGGCAACACCGTCCTGGCCAACAGCACCACCGGCGCCCTGTCCTACTACGTCACCGGGTTTACGCCCGTAGACTTTTTAAACGGTACCCATGACGCCGCCGGCGGCGGAGTCAACCTGGCGTTCGTCACACCCTACGTCCCGCTCTACGGGGGCTACCGTTACCAGCTGTTCCACACCGCC
>JAJDCV010000271.1 GCA_029260675.1 Phycisphaeraceae bacterium | reverse complement strand
AACCCGATCGGCAGGTCCATCCCCAGCGCGTAGCCGGCCATCGTGGTCGCCAAGGCCTGACAGATGTGGACCGGGAGGCTGATCATCACGGAGGTAAGGATCACGCGCTTGTGATCACGGTAGGCCGAGGCCGCCTCGTCGATGCGCACAAGGATGTGCTCGGGCCCCAGCCTGGTGAACAGGCGATCGAGCCTGATGATGGCGCGCACCCGCCGGGAAAAGAAAAACGCCGGTGCGATCAACGTCGCGGCAAAGCCAAGCCAGATCAGCAGCGTGACCGTGGACACCAGGCCGTGCACCTGCGGGTCCAACGTGCCGCGAGCGAGCATGACCAGGCCGGCGATGCCCGCGAGCAGGATCAACCCAAGCAGGCCCGTGATGCGATCAAAGATCACGCTCATCACCGCGACGCCGCGTACGCCGCTGCCCTTGGCGGCGTAGTAGGCCTTGACGACGTCCCCGCCTGTCATCCCGGGCATGCAGAAATTGAAGAACAGGCCGACCATCGTCAGGCGGATCGCGCGGGTGTAAGGCACGTCCATGCCACGGCAGCGCATCAGCATCCACCACCGCGCAGCCTGGATCGGGAACACCGGGAGGATCAACGCCAGGCCAAACAACAACAGCCACGCATCGGAGCCTCGCAGCATCGTGACGATCCCGGGCTTGAACCGGGGCTGGTCGGCGGAAATCTCATCCGTCGCAATATGGACCCGTACCCGATCACTCCCGCCGTGGATTAAAAGAATCCACCAGCCGTCAGGCTCTTGAGATGAGACCTGAAGTGCCATTTCCTGATCGGCAACTGAACCGTCGGCGAAGGTGTAGCCCTCCGGGATCACGACCCGGTCGTGCCAGGAGAGCGTCCAGACGATGTACCCGATCCCCGCCGCCGCCAGGAGAATCCGGAGTGTGATTGAGAGCAGTTTCTTCATGTCGGGTTAGTCACGAACCGTTCGAGTCATCCCGGAGGAGGGTGTCCTTTTCATCGGCGGGTGGCCGACGACTTCGCCAGCGTTCCCCGCCGGGGGCCGATCTTAGCTATCCTTGAGGCATGTCGACACTCGACCCACAACTGGAACCCCCCGGCGACTGGCAGTCGCCTTACACGCCCCCGCCCGGAGGGGCCGGCGGCCCGACGGATGAGGCCCGGCGGGGGGCGGGCTATGTGTGGATCTGTGCGGGGCTGAGCCTGGCCATGTCCTGCTGCTGTGTGTTGAGCGCACTTGGGATGTCGATGTTGCCCAGGGACGAGATCATGCGCCAACTCCCGGCGGACCTGCCCAACCGCGATCAGTTCGAGCAGATGCTGCCGATGCTGGCAGCGTTGATGGGAGCGGTTGGTGTACTGGTCTTACTGATCCCGGCTGTCGTGTTGGGGGTGCTTGGTTTTAAAGTGAGATCGGGCGGCCGGGGGGCGGTGGTGGCTTCAATGGTTATCCTGGGTCTACAAGGTGCCGCCTTGGCTCTTGTCATCCTGATCAATCTGGTAGGCGTGCTGGTTAACCGATCAATTGGGGATCTGATCGGCGTGATACTCATGGCGGCTATTCTGGCGGTTTACATCAAGGCTTTGGCTGCGCTCTGGGCGGCGCTGAATCCACGATCAGATTCGGGGATGCCACCGGTCGGGCCCTGGGGAGCATAGGGGGTGTGCTTCTGATCTGGGGGTGGGTTTCCGTATATGAGATTCAGAGCACTCGGCGATCTACGATCGCCCGCTAAACGGTAAGCCGGCGCACTGCGCATGGGGTTGGGCCGAGTTACTTCTTAACCTCGAACACGCCGGCGTCGTCTAACTCCTCACGAAAACCGTTGCCTTGTAACCAGCCGCGGGCGGTTTCGTCACCGAGCAAGTAGGCGTTCCAGAAGGCGAGACTGGCGTCTTTGATGTGGCGTTGGAAGAGCTTGTCCTTCTTGCCGGCGCGGTCCAGGCGGGTCCGTGGTCGGCCGGAGAAAATCATGTGGTCGCCATCGGTGAAGGTCAGCAG
Source organism: Phycisphaeraceae bacterium (assembly GCA_029260675.1). Lineage (GTDB taxonomy): Bacteria > Planctomycetota > Phycisphaerae > Phycisphaerales > Phycisphaeraceae > JAJRRS01. The sequence goes on along the minus strand of JAJDCV010000271.1, from coordinate 4,463 downwards.
GTAGGTGTCCGGCCCGCCGTCGGCCGGGCCGGGGGTGTGGTCGTAGGCGATACGACGATCCGCCGGGGACTTGGATAGCCCGATCGGCGAGGTGTCATCCGTGCCGGTCATGTGGAAGATCGGGATACTGATTTCGGCGTAGCTTTCGTCATACGTTTCCGGGTCGCGTGGGGCCTGGGAACTCATGGCGATCGCGGCACGAATACGGTCATCGGCCAGGCTGCGCGACCGCCCGTCGCGCCCGACATACCGCTGCCCGGCAATCGCCATCGTGGTAAATGCGCCGTAGGAGTGCCCGGCCACGCCGATCCGATCAAGGTCGATTTTCCCGTGCCATTCGGACCCTGCATCGGCGTTGAGTATTTCGAGCCTGTCGATAGCGAAGGACACGTCGGCCGGCCTGACCAGGCTGTTGTCGATGTCGGCGACAGCTTTGCGCATCGCCCGCCTGCGTTTACCTCTGGGCTGGTCGCGCCATACCGCGTCGTCGCTGCCGAGGTGCTGGAGGTGGACGCTGATGTAGCCGTGCGACGCCCAGGACTCGCCGAGGTAAGCGTACCCCTCGCGCGACCCGCCCAGGCCATGCGAGAAGATCACGACCGGGCAGGGCTCCGTTGCGTCGGCCGGGAGGTAGGCCTTGATCGGCACCGGGCGGTCGTCCCGGGTGGTGTCCACCCACTCCTCGGTCAAGGTCTTGACCGGGTAGGAGCGTACCTCGGCGAATGAAGGTGCGACGATGCAAAGCAACAACGCGAATACCAAAGCGTGCAGCACCCGTGCCGTGATGCCGCCTGCCACTGCGTGCCTGTAGACACGATCATCCATCATCAATCTCCTGGCTGAACTGGTATGCCGACTATGGCTATAATCATACCGATGTAAATGACTACGGCGGGGACACACCATGCGAAATAAAATCTTAACGGGACTGGGCGTACTCCTCTTGCTGACAGGGCTTTCTCGCCCGGCCAACGGTCTGGATGCCGAGCACGAGACCCAGGCCCGGGCCGCGATCGAGCGGGGTGTGGCGTTTCTGCGCTCGGCCCAGGGTGATGGCGGCAGTTGGACCCCCCAGCCCGGGCCGGCGGTGACGGCGATGGCAGTCACGGTGATGATCGACTCGGGGTTGGTGGCAACCGATGACCCGCAGGTTGAAAAAGCACTCGCCTACATCCTTGCCAACGTGCAAGAGGACGGGGGCATCCATTCCGGGATCCTCGCCAATTACAACACCGCCATCTGTCTAAGCGCGTTGGACCTTGTGCGCGATCGGCCGGGGATGGAGCAGACGATCAAGCGGGCGCAGGATTTCCTGCGCGGGATCCAATGGGACGGGCAGATGGACGCGCAAGGCAACGGGGTCGACGAAGCCCACCCCTTCTTCGGGGGCGCGGGCTACGGCAAGCACGGCCGACCCGATATGTCCAACACACAGATCATGCTCCAGGGGCTTTACGATTCGGGCTTGGATTGCAAAGACCCGGCGTTTGTCCGGGCGATGACATTCATCAGCCGGTGCCAGGGGATCAAGAGCAACACCGAGCTTGCCGGGCAGATCGAGCAGGACGGCGGGTTCATTTATGCGACCAGCGTCAACAAAGACCTGCCCGGCGTGCCCCAGTCAATGGCCAATCCCGAGATGGTCGACGAAGCCAAGGCCGGCCGGGCGGTGTCGGGGCTACGGACGTATGGCTCGATGACTTACGCCGGGTTCAAGAGCTACCTCTACGCCCAACTCGACCGGGATGACGAGCGCGTGGTTGCGGCGCTGGACTGGATCAAGCGTAACTACACGCTCAAAGCAAACCCCGGGATGCCCGAGCCGATCGCGCAGCAGGGGTTGTACTACTACTACATGACCTTCGCCCGGGCCCTGGACGCCTACGGCCGAACCACGATCCCGACCCCCGACGGCGTGGAACACGATTGGGCCAACGATCTTGTCGATGCGCTGGTCTCAAGGCAGCAGGAGGATGGATCATGGTCCAACGATGCCGACCGCTGGATGGAGGGTGATCCGAGTCTGGTCACCTGCTACGCCCTGCTCGCGCTTGAGGCGGCGGTGGAGTAGGTCGGGGGGAGGGTATCCGCTGGGTTATGCCGACTCGTCGTCGCTATTTTCAACGGGCTCTTGAGGCGGCGCGTCGGTGATGACGACGGTTCGGCCGACCAGGTCGCCCAGGCGTTGGCGGTGTGGGGCGATGACGGGGAGCATGAGCAACAGCCAGGCCCAGGGGAGCAGGTCGAGTGTTTTTAATAGGCCCCGGGTCAGCAGCTGCCAGGCGCGTGGGCGGGTGCCCGTGAGGGTAGCGGTGCGCAGGCCGGTGAGGGCTTTGCCGAGGGATCGTGCGAAGAATAGCTCGGTGATTGTGGTATGTGTGACGAAGACGACGATGACGACGGCGCCGGGGAGCATCTGCTCGGCGGAGTGTGCCACGCCGTTGCCCGGCCAGCGCAGCATCAGCTCTTCGATCGACAGGCCGAAATAAGCCAGCGTCCCCAGCAGGCCGGGTGCCATGTCGATGGCGGCGGCGGCGGCGCGGCGGACCAGGTCGGCGACTACGACGTCGGCGGGCAGGTCCAGCCGGTTCCACGCCGAGTCCCTCCGCCAGAACGCCAGCATCAGCACGGTGACCAGGATGACGACGAAGGCCAGCATGATGTACTGGGCCAGGTCATCCATCGCGCTGCGTGTCTTCAGAACAAGTTCGGTCGGCTCAAGCACGGTCTTGCCACGCACATCCAGTTGTGTCCACAGCAGCGGCGTGAACTCCCCCGAGTTACGTTCGGCGTCAATCTTCTTGCTCGATTGAGCGATGAGTACCGCGGCGTTCCCGGCCCCGAGGATCGACCATTGGGTCGGCGAGACACCGTCTAAACTCATCCGGCCGACGTGCAGCGCTTTGCCGTCGCGCAGGACAGAGAGCGTGGCGGAGAGTTGCCTCGACTCGTGCGGAAACTCAGCAAGCACGAGTTGGTCTTCAACCACCAGCATCGCATTGCCGTCCGCGTCTTGAGTTTGTGCTGGATATGTTTGAAATGACCAGGCGTCGGGCACCTGTGTGTTTTGACGGTAGACACCGAACGATCCGGGCTGTGAAGCACCGCGGTGACTAAGACGGACAACCAGTGTGGGACGATCGCTTTGATCGCGTTGGGCCACGAGCCAGGCCCCCTGCCCGTGTGGCCAATCGTCCGGGATTGGGACGGGCTGCCAGCGGCCTTGATCCAGATGGATGAGCCGATCGACAGGCAGCGAAACCGGTGACGGCTGCGCGGTAGCGGGTCGTGTATCCAATGGCTGTGGGGCTTCCGTCGGCGGCACCTGAATCAGATCAGGATCAACGTTGCCCGGTGGAGTCGGTTGTGCCGCCTGTCCCTCGACCTCATCCGGCTCTTTGATGCCCTGCCCCGGCGGGAGCCCGATGGCGATGTTGCGTCGCCGACGCTCGCTGTCGGCGCGGTCTCGCTTGCTGGTGGGCTGGGACAAGGCATCGATCGCGGCAAGCGCCTGGCGGTCTTCGACCCGTACAAGCACCCAGGGCCCGGTCTGGGTCAGCACCATGGCACGGACCGCGGCCCCGGCCGGGAGCCTGGGTTCGACACGCGCCCGGTAGACCCAGCCATCTTCAAGGATCGAGGGCTCGGCCCGGATCGCCTGAACCGCGCCATCGGGGTAGATGATCCACAACGAATGGTCGCGGGTGGCGACACAATGAGGTCGGACCTCGCCGCGCAGGGTCTGGACTCTACTAAGCAGCGCGGGTGGATCGGTCAGTGCGTGGTGATACACGGTGAAGACGCCGGGTCGGTCGGCTTCGGGCATGAGTACCCAAAGCCGGGAGCCGTCGGCGGTGGCGGTGAGTGATTGGGCACTGACAGCCGGGGCCCAGAAGGTCAACACCCATATGGCGCAGATCAGACGCCATTGTCGAGACATCAAAATAGTTTGCGGCCGTGTCACGGCTGGTAAAGGTAGTTTATCCCGATGCCCCCGGCCAACCCCGGAAACTCGCCCTCTTGCAACTCCGATACAACATCAGCCTTCACCCGGTTCAGCCTCCCACGACTTGTGACCCACGGTGGGACGGATTTGACGTGTTTAGGGCGGGTTGGTGTAGTATGCCCGGATGCTCAAATACCGCCTTATCTTCGGCCCGATCATGATCGCGGCGATGCTCGGCGTAGTGATCGCCGACGGCGTGCTCGACGGTGTGGACCTGACCGGCTCGCCTTTACAATCGCTTTTCCTCGGCCGGACCTACCTCCCATCGGGCCTGCTGATGCTCGTGTGTTTCGCGGTCCTGGTGGTGCTGGGGTCACGAGAAATGTGCGTGATCTTCCGTGCCAAGGGGGTGGTGATCGACACGCCGGTGATCGTGCTCAGCGGGCTGCTGGGGCTGGTACTGTTCTACGCGATCCCCCACGGGCTGGGCTCACAGACCGCGGTGGCGATCTACGGG